>VKHO01000049.1 GCA_011125455.1 Chlamydiales bacterium STE3
TAATAGATTCACCTTCTCTTTAGCAAGCAGATCCTATCCGCAGCGTTTCTTTCACTTTTGCGCATAAATCTCGTCCACAGGATGATTTATGCAACAAGGCCCCCAAAAAGTGGATTGCTATTCCCCCCTCTACAGGCCTATTGCTAATTAAATTAGTATTGCCATAAATCTTAAAGAGCCATTAGCCTGAAGAAAAACTTTACCTCTCTGAGTTTAAGAATGCCTCTCTTCAAACACATCTTTTTTCTTTTAGTAATAACCTTCTCTTCTTCATCCCTTCACTCAACATCCAACACATGTGAAGAGCTCTTGCATTTTGTTTTTGATGATCGGCAATGGAAAAAATCTTTTGAAGAAAGTAATGAAGAATCTTCAATTATAGAATTTACTTTAGAGAATGAATCAATTAAGAATTGGTCGGAGCTAGTGAGTGTTCAACGTTTTACAAATATCCATGTTTCCCTCAACGAATATTACAAGATCTTAGTAGCCAAGCTAAAAGAATTATCCTATCCCTATGAAGCGCATATGCAAATCATTAATCGAGCCCCGGATAGCCTGCTGGCCGAATGGTGGATTGATAAAGGGAGCCCTCTTGCGCAACACGAATGGTTGAGAATGTTTAAAACACCTAGTTCGATTATGCTTTTACGCTACACAACAAAGCAACTCAACGAGGTAGAAAAAGTGCGAAGGACTTGGGAAAAAATTCTTAATGATGCTTCCATTTTATCCAAAGGGGATTGTTCTTAAATTAATGACACAATCTTGCTATCTCTCTGTTAAAGTGATTCCCAACGCGCCAAAAAATCAAATTATAGGATGGGAGGACGATGAACTGAAAGTGAAAATTACTACCATTCCAGAAAAAGGAAAGGCTAATGACGCTTTAGTGCGCTTCTTAGCAAAATCGCTGCAAATTTCTCCCTCTTGCTTGAACATTGTGTCGGGCTTGACCTCAAGGCATAAGCGTCTTCTTATCAATGGAGTATCTTCCGAACAAGTGTTTAGTTTGCTTAAAAAATTGTGAGGAACAAATCCTTCTGACATAAAACTTCAGCTATTTTACCTATAAAAAACTTACATTATCTGGCCCCCAATCAAGCATTAGATGCTGTTTTACGAATACACTTTCATCGATCTAACCTTGTTAGGAAATTATTTGCTATCTCAAGGTGTTTTTTTAGAATGCTGGGGTCCATCTTGTCTAACTGTTTGATCAATACAAGCAATCGGGGTTGCCGCGAGAAAAAAGTTTTATGGCGGTTTAAGAAACGCCAAAAAAGGGCATCCCAAATTTGACACCATTCGCCAGAAGGGTAGTTGCTCATCTTGCGAATATAGTTTGAACTGCAGATGTAGGGTTTTGTGGCCATCAGTCCTCCATCTGCATACTGACTCATACCATAGACATTCGGAACCATCACCCAGTCATAGGCATCAATGAACATTTCCATAAACCATCGGTAGATTTCAGTTGGGTCAAATTCACAAAGAAGCATAAACGTACCAAGGACCATTAGTCGTTCAATATGATGGCAATAAGCATATTGGTGTAACCGCGCAATGGTATTATCAACAGGAAGTATGCCTGTTGTCGCTGAGTAAAAGGAAGAAGGGATTTTTCGATGATGTTGCCAAAAATTCTTTTTTCTCTGCTGCACATGTGCCGTGCAATAAACTCCTCGCACAAACTCACGCCAACCAATAACTTGTCTTATAAACCCTTCCAGTGAATTCAATGGTACGTTATGGCAGTCTACATAATCAACGACAGCCTCAATAACATCTTTTGGGGTCAATAGTCCAATGTTTAGGTAGGGGCTAAGCAAGGAATGCATTAAGCTCATTTCATCCTTTACAATCGCATCTTGATAAAGGCCAAACAGCTCTAACCGGTGATGGATAAAATCTTTTAGATGCTCTTTTGCCTCCTTGGTTGTCGTTGCAAAGGAAAATGTTTCTAAATCACCTAAATTATTTCCAAAATACTTTTCCGTGTATTGGAAAGCTTCGAGGACATGTTCAGTTCGTTTTGCTTTAATCCTCTTTGGAAAAAAGAAATCTTTAGGCGCTTTTCGCCGATTTTCGCTATCATATGTCCAATGGCCACCTAAAGGCTTACCTTCTGGTGTCAGCAAAAGATCTAATCGCTTTCTTTGATAAGTATAAAAGGGCGTGAAGGCATAGTGTTTTAAAGGTGCAAAGTAATGGCCAATTTCTTCTGATGGCATTAAGAAAGAGGGCGTATCAACAATTTTTAGTTCTAGGCCAAGGTGTTTAGCGGCTTTTCGAATTCTTTTTTCTACAATGCAATCAATAGGATCAACGACTTGTAGCTCATTAAATTGTTGCTTACGAAAAAGCTTCATGTAGGAGACTGCGCCATTCTGAAGGTCCTCCGCTTCCACATACAGCGTGCTATGGCCTTTTCGACTAAGCTCTTTCTCATAAGCCTTCATTGTGGCCCGATGCAGGGCGATTTTTTGCTTATGAAAATTAACTGGATATTTGTGATCTTTAAAAAAGAGAGCATCTTCAGCCAAAATGACAAGGCTATCTTTATCACTAATACAGGGGTGGGAAGCAAAAAGCTGATGCGGAAGAACTAAGACGGCAATCCTTTTTTTTGCAATCATAAACCCCTCCGTGTCATAAAAATGATGTAGGAATTACTATACTGCCTGGCTACCTGTTTTGTCAAAATTGAAAGCACTTGTTTGAATAAAAATCGATAAGCAATAAAGGCATTTTACTCCCTCCGAGAGAAAACTTTCTCTTTAGAAAATTTTATCTTTTAATACCATTCTTTTAAGGAGAACTCCAAATCTTATCCATTTTTCACAATTCTTTTTATTTTTTTAATATCATTTCTTCTAAAGCCTTTAACAATCAAAAGCTTGCATATCTGTAGAGAATAAAAAAAAGAGCAGAAAGACACAAATTGATAGTTAAAGAAATCGCCAAAAGATATATTTAATTACCAATTTTGCAACTGAATTATTTTTTTTAGAAAAAAAGCATTTTTTCAAAAAAATTGATTCAAAAAAATAGGTAGGGTTGATGGTATGATGAAATTTAGATCCACTTTTTGTGTTTTCTTGCAATTTCTTGTTTATGTTCATTTATTGAGCAACGAGATTATTGATAAGCCAGCTAGTCAATATTCTCAGGAATATGATAATGATTTTGTTGAGCTCGTTGAGATGGTCTATGGTGATGGACTTCTTTCCCAGGGAGGGATGGAATCTATTGACGAAATGTTCCACGGAATTAATCTTAATGACTTGAAAGTTCTTGACTTAGGTTCTGGCCTGGGCATGTGTGACATTTATCTAGCAAAAAACTTTAATGTCCAAATTACTGGCATCGACCCACAAAACAAATTAATTCAAAAAGCCAACCAGCATCTCCAGGTCGCTCAAAAGGATTTAATGGGTAGTGTTTCCTTTTCTTTAATGAAGGATCCAAACAATCTTAATCAGTTCGAAGATAATTTTTTTGATATTATCTATAGCAAAGAATCTATTTTACATGTTCCCCACGAGGTGAAAGAGAGTTATTTTAAAGAAATTTACAGAGTTTTAAAACCAGGCGGGCAAATTATTATTATGGACTGGATGCACAGTGGCATAAAATACTCTGAAAATACCAAAAAAATGATGGAAATGGATGGTCTCTTTTTTCAATTGCTTACTCCTCAAGAGTACCAATCCATTTTGAAAAAAACAGGGTTTAAAAACATTGAGCTCGTAGATATTACCTCCAATAGTGTCCAAATTTCTCAGCAAAATATTGATACGATAATGCAAGTTGCTGATAAAATCATTAGGAGGTTCGGGGCTGACTCTTATAAGTATTCGCTAGATAGCTGGGCGTACCAAAAAGATGCTTTTAAAAATAGGGAACTTCTAGCTGGGATCTTAAAAGCCACGAAAACTTAAGACCCCTTTCTTTGTTGGGAAAGGATCTCCTTTCCTAACGAAATTTAAAACATTAAAAATACGCTCTGCATTTGTTCCAGGAGGCCAAGCTATAATAGTTTACGATCTTGAGAGAACTGTGCTTAGCGGTATTTTTCCTGCAATTGCACTGCTAACTTTTAAGGATAATCTAGTGTCTAAAAATTAAATTGCTTTACGATGCTGCACCATTTGAAACAAAAAATAATAGCTTCATCTATGCAAGAAAAGCAACGTAAAGAAAAAATCCTTATCCGAAAATATATTGTCGAAGATGCTCAAGATTTAGCCAATATTTATTATAATACCATTCATCTAGTCAACGTTCGAGATTATAACCAACAACAAATCAATGTTTGGGCTCCTGAAACATCCAAAGAAACTGCGAGATGGTTAAAAAAGTTCGAAAGAACAAGCCCTTTTGTAGCTTTGATTAACCACAAAGTGGTTGGATTTGCCGAATTTGAACCAAGCGGTCATATTGATTGCTTCTATTGCCATCATGAATGGATTGGCTACGGGGTAGGCTCAGCACTCATGGAAGCAATTTATGCATCAGCCGCTCAGCAAGGAATCAAGAGTATTTTCGCTGAAGTCAGTATTACCGCAAAACCATTTTTTGATAGATGTAGATTTACTACAGTTACTCAGCAAACTATAGAAAGAAAAGGTATTTTCTTAACAAACTACAAAATGGAAAAGTTTATATAACACAACGTTAATTTTCTTCATTTGTAGATATTTCCCCTACATAATCATGGAAAAAAGTTTTTATTTCCTGGGGTTTTTCAAGCCAAGAAAAGTGACTTCCTCCTTTAATCTCTTCTATCCAAATATTAGATTTCCTATATCTCTCATCTTAAGGAGTGGAGTGATCGGCATGGGTATTGGTCAAGTAAACCCCTTCATAATTTCACAAGTCATGGGATGCAATCCGAATGATATCTGTGAGTTTGAGTAGAATGGCAAAGCAAGGATTAACCGTTGAAGAATGAAGAAGTTTAAGAGAAGAGTATCTAATCTAAAGCCTACCCCTCTAAATAATCAAAGTTAGAAATCAACAACCGCACATTAAATCAATAAACATTTTAGCGTGACCGCCTTGTTGCATAAATCATCCTGCGGACGAGATTTGTGCACAAAAATGAAAAAATGCTGCGGGCAGTATCTGCCTTGCTAAAGAAAAGGTGGACCTATTAAATTTTTTGGTTTCCAGACTAAAAAAATTGAGGTTTACGATGGATCTAACAGCAAAACCAAAATACCCTATCTATCCGCAACTGGCCAGATCATAACAAAGCCCTTATTCAACGTGAAAGATTTAAATTTATTTTCATGGGTCCTTCACCGGATGATTTATGCAACAAGGCCTTGACATGCTTGATGTTAGATTCTTTCGTGTTATGAACAGATTACATAGGTCAATGATTTGAAAGAAGTTTCTGCTCAATTTAACAACGCCGATCATAAGACATTGACGATTTTTGGCGTCGGTGCGGTGTAGGTTCAGCCGAGCGATCCAGTTTTCCAAATAGCCAATATGAAACGCTTTAGCACGATTTCTAACCGTATTATGAAAGAAATACCAGCAGATAAGCAGATGCTATTTTTAAGCCTAGTGACAGTCATTTTTGATCCTGTGTGGATTGACGCCCCCCTCCTCAATTTTTGCAACAGATCATTCAAAGAAGTATTCCGGCAATGGCGCTGCCTAAAAACTTGGCTGGCCAGTTTAGAAAAATTTCTAAAACGGAAAATGGGCGTGTAGATAGGGTGCGCCGATTAGGTATCGATTTTTCTAAAACAGTGCCTTTCCAAACCTCCATTATTTTTGAAGCTATAGCAACCTTACCGGAGCAATTATACGATCTTTGTCAAGGGAGTACTCTTTGTAAATAGGCCTACTGTCTCGAAAGTGGAAGCTTTCCTTTCTGAAAAAAACAGACTTTTATCCAAAATAAGGTTATTTTTGTTGATGACCGTGAGGATAACCTAACAAGTCTGGAAGCGGCGATTTGAAAGCTTGGTAAGCAGATTGAATATCATGGACTTCATTACACTGGAGCTCAAAATTATTCCTCAAAAGCAATTTCTGAAGAAGAGTTTGAATATCGCTGGCAAAAACTCACTACTAAAACCCAGGAGCTCAACTAAATATGGCTAAAAAATTATTAACTTTTTTCTTTTATATCTGTCTATGCACTGCCTATGTGAGCGCTACAGACACTAATAACTTACCTGTTGTTGTATTCGATTTCGGCGGTGTGGTTGCTGAAGCTAATACGACTAAAATGGCAAATTTTTTAATTGATTCCTTTAACATTGATAGAGATGAACTCTCGAATGCCTTCAGAGATATGGAAAATCAGGGTGGTACAGAAGAACAATTTTGGAAACAGTTTGCGATCACAAAAAACGTTGCTCTCCCAAATGATTGGATTAATCGATTTGGAGTTATTATCCAAGAATCTATTACTGAGATACCAGGCACTCTTAACCTTGTAAAAGAGTTGAAAAAACAGTGTTATCAAACAGCCATACTTTCCGATATGACTCAATACCAAGCAGAAATTATACGAAAAAATGGATACTTTGATTTATTTAATCCTGTTGTTCTATCACATGAAAATAGGGTAAAAAAACCAAATCCAGAAGCCTTTCAAATATTATTAAAAAAACTTAAGAAGCCAGCCTCTTCTGTGATTTTCGTTGATGATAGAATTAAAAATGTAGAGGCGGCTAAAATTCACGGAATTGACGCTATTCACTTTATTAACTTAAAACAGTTAAAAGAAGAACTCGAAAGAAGGGGCTTTGACTTAAGATAGAGCCAATAATTTATGTAACGAAAGCACCCAATTGGCATTTTTGGGTACCTGTGTTACATATTAAATATGATATCTTCAAAATATGATAAACTTATCCAAGTTTTTGCAGAGACACCAATTTTTACTGCTGCAGAGGCACGGGCTGCTGGTATTCCCTCCCGCATGCTTTCTCATTTTTGTAAAAAAGGGCTAATTGAGCGACTTAGCCGTGGCGTTTATAAAGGCTCCCAGGCAAAAATGGAAATCGAGTTTGAATGGGAAGATCTTGCCTTGACATCAACGAGTATATCAAATGGTGTAATCTGTTTACTTTCTGCTCTCTGCTACTACGGTCTTACCGATCAAATAATGAGAGAGTTTTGGATCGCAATACCTCATGCATCAAGAAGTCCTCAAAGACAGAAAACACGAATCATTAGAATGCGAAATATTGAGCTTGGGCAAACAGAAATTCAAATGGGAGCAAATCGTCTAAAAATTTTTGATAAAGAAAGAACGATAATCGATTCTTTTAGATACCTAAGTCAAGAAGTGGCAATTAAAGCTTTACAGACTTATCTTCGTCAAAAAGGCGTGGAGAAACCCAATCTTAATAAGCTTATGAAATACGCTAAGTTGCTTCGGGTTGATATTCACCCCTTCATTATGGCATTAACAACATGAATAAACCTCTAAAGCAATCCATAAAAGAGCGTCTGCGTACTCTTGCAAAAGAACGAAATCTTACTTTCGCCGAAATTTGGCATCATTTGATTTTGGAAAGATTCTTAGCTAGACTCTGCCAGTCCAAACACAAAACAAACTTTGTTTAAAAGGTGGCTCTCTTCTTTCACGATATATTCCTATAGGACGAGAAACAAAAGATTTTGATTTTTTAGTTGAAAGATTGACGAATACAGAAGAATTTTTGAGCACAGCTTTTAATCACATTTGGAGTGTTCATATCGAAGATGGATTTGCCTTTGAAAAAGTGAAAATTGGCAAATTAATGCCTCCACATATGAACTACACAGGTATAGAGGTGTTATTGTTAGCAAATCTAGGAGGGCCGCAAACCCATATTCAGATTGATCTCGGCTTTGGAGATCTAGTAGAAGCAATCGATTATCCAATGGAGTTGACCTCAACATCCAAAGGACCATTATTTGAAAGCAAAATTCAAGTCCTTTCCTATCCTAAGGAATTCATTTTGGCAGAGAAACTAGAGACTGTCATTTATCGTGGTATTGGTAACACTCGCATGAAAGATTTCCATGATCTATACTCTCTTGTTTCTTTAGAAGGATGTTTAGATGGGGCCTATGCTGATAAGGTGATAAGTGCTGTATTTAATCATAGGCAAACTTCGCTCCAGTTGCCACTCAAGTTTACTGCTGATTCTCTAAATGTGCTACAATCATTATGGAAAAGCTATCAACAAGATCTTCCTTCCAGCCCAGCGGCAATTTCATTGCCAAAGGGGCTCCAAGTTGTAATTGCTGTAATTAATGGCTGGTTAATGCAGAACACGCAATTATGCTCTAACGAAGCCAATCCAAGAAACCATACCGAAGCTTAAATATGAAAAAATGGTTTATCGCTGATACCCACTTCTCCCACACTAATATCATCAAATACGCCAATCGGTCTTATGCCAATGTAGAAGAGAAGAACAAAAGCCTTATTGGCAATAGGAGTCAATGAATTGGTATTGATGGCTAGGTTTTCTTCCTTGTTGATTTTGGACTGATAATGTGAATCATCTTCACCCAATTTGTTCCCAACTTAAAGACCAAAAAATTTGCATTCGAGGCAATCACGACCGCAATGCTAGCTGGATGACTCGAGTTAGGTTTAGTTTGGTATGGGAATCCGCTTTCCTGAAAATAGGCCGTCATCTCGTTAAGCTTATTCATATTCCTGCTGATTAGTCGCCAACTCATTTTCAGTTGCATGGCCATGTACATGATAAAAGACCTCGAAGTATCGCAGCTAATCAATTCAACCTTTTTGGTGAAGTGGGGTTATAGACCTGTCGCAGAGAAAATGATTATAAGTATTCTTGACAAAGCATCTAAACGAAGTCTCGATTAACAGTGGGCCAACCGTGGACCAAATAGGTATAGTAAATCACATGATATCAGATAAAATATAGTAGTTTAAATTTACAGTGATAAAACAACGTCATCCAAGGCTTTTGTAAAAGTTTAGGCCTTGTTGCACAATAGCCCTCACATCGAATTTAAAATAGCATGTAAATAAAAAAAGCATGGAGTAGTCTGTTTCTGACGAAAGAAAACGGGACTACCCATGCAAAATGAACCGATTTATCGTA
>VKHO01000050.1 GCA_011125455.1 Chlamydiales bacterium STE3
ATCTTGCTAGGATATCGAGCTACGATACGTCAATTTCTAATTTCTTTTAATTCTTTCGTTAACTTTCTTCCCGTCTACCCTGGATTCTATCTGTGCCATTTAGATTAATTGCTGCTTTTGCCGCCCTTATTAACTCGGCTATAGATTCACTACGCAAAGATCAAGTTAATTCAAGAATTAATTTATTTTGTGCTTCTCGTTTAGTTGAATGTGCTGCTGGAGATTTGATCTGTATTTTTAATGATCGAATAGGTCAGCATTGGACCACAGATGCTTATGTGCACATGAAGTTATATTTTCTCGCTAAGCAAGATATTGACCTAAGGCAAGAGGCATTTGATTTATGGTTTCTCCATCCATTAGAAGTGCAATCTAATCGTTTAAAGAGTGTAAATGAATCTGCTCCAGCTTGGCTTAAACAGGTAATATCTTTGCCAAAAAAATAACAACTATTAAGCAATCAACCTTTGCAACATTCTCATAATATAATTATTAAGGCTTTCTCCTTGAAGTTGTGCCATCATAGACAACTTGGCATATAAATCAGGTGATATACGTAGATTGAACTTTCCGGAGAAGGGTCTATCAGGCTCTTTTCCTTTCTTCACACAAACAGCCAGATAATCATCAACTGAGTCATCAAAAGCTTGCTCAATTTCATCGACAGTCGTGCCTTGGAAAGTGATGACATCCTTGATACCAAGCACCTCGTCATGAAAAATCTTGGCTTCATCATCATATTCAATGTGGCTACTATAACTTTTGTGCTTCATCATGGTTTTACTCCTGCATTTTCTAAGAAATGACTCGCTGAAACTAAAGCTTCCTTATCGGTTTCTTTCTTTAGACGAGACCGATGAAGGGTAGCACGCACTTCGGTTTAATGCAAACCACACTCGCGCCCCTTCGCCTTCAGTAATTTCGATGTTCAGATACCGCATGAGGGCTTCAATATCCTTCCAGACTACATTCGAATCGTTTAGAGTGCTAACAAAAAACTTAAATCATTTATAGTTAACTGAGAAGGAAAACAGTCATTTCTGAAGAACTCAGTCTGAATTTTAAAAGTAGGCGAGAATTTTTATGTTACAGCATCTGTGCTGAAATTGGATGAAGGCCATCGTAATTTCTGCTATAGTCTCCTCTTGACTTGGGTCTGGCGCATTGCCAATTTATGTCATCAATAATCTAATACAGAGGTTAAGCAGTGAAATTTAAACAGGTCGCTTTGACCATAGCAATGACTCTAGTTGCGAGCTATATTATAGGACAAAACATGCCTCTTTTTGGAAATCAAAACGCTGTTACAAAAGGCAGCCTCCAGGAGGACTATAAGATTGTTAAGAAACCGTCAATAATATTAGTCGGGATCGAGTGCCGAACCTCTAACGCCCCTGAAGCTGGGCCTCATGATATTCCAAAACACTGGGAAAAGTTTTATGGCGAAGATATTCTCAATCGAATCCCGAATAAAGTCTCCAATGAGGTAATAGCCTTATATTGCGATTATATGGGTGATCAAACACAGCCCTATTCGCTCGTAATAGGTTGTCCAGTCAGTTCCCAGGATGATGTTCCTGAAGGAATGGTCGCTAAAATCATCCCCGCTGGGTTTTATGCTGTTTTTCGCGCAATTGGAGAACATCCCAAAAATTTAATTAAGACTTGGGGACATATTTGGCAACAAGCGGATCTTAAGAGAACTTATACCGGTGATTACGAAGTCTATGGAGATAAATTTGTTTCAAGATCACCTCAAGAAGTCGAGGTATTTGTTGCTGTCCAGCAAGAACCTAGCCTTATAGATAGAGATGAAATTATTAGAAAAAATCGGCCGAAATTTGCTGCCATCAAAGCTTTGAACCTACCGGTTGGCCAATATGCAATAACAGGTAGTGGAGCTCTCGGTATTCGGAATTTAAGAACTATAGGTGATATAGATATTATTGTAACCTCAGACCTCTGGAATCTCCTTGAAAAGAGATATGGGGTTACCGATGAAAATAATGTCAAAAAGATAGTTTTCCCAGGAGAAATTGTCGAGGCACTTGGCGAAAATTCATTTTATGTCGAAAAAAAAGATAAGGATGCCCCGACGATAAACGCTCGTATTGCAAACGCTGAAATTATAGAGGAATTACCTTTTGAATCACTTGAACACGTCCTCTATTATAAGCGTAGGATGGGCAGAGAGAAGGATAAGCAAGACATAATAATGATTGAAATGCTCCAGAATAATAAACAACTCAACTAATAAGCATGCATAACCTTTATCAAAAAAATTCTATTTACATTGTGGCAA
The DNA here is from genome assembly GCA_011125455.1 of Chlamydiales bacterium STE3. NCBI lineage: Bacteria > Pseudomonadati > Chlamydiota > Chlamydiia > Chlamydiales > Chlamydiales bacterium STE3. The sequence continues at coordinate 2,303 of VKHO01000050.1, forward strand.
GCATCCATAGCTTTATCACTTGTAAAGAAGGTACTCTTGAATGACAAATGCACCCGTGCAGATCATTTACTTAAATGGACCATCGAGTAGCGGCAAGACCACTCTTGCCAAAGCTTTGCAGCATGCATTGGAAGAGCCATTTTTGCATGTCGGAATTGATAAAATTATTGGATGGATGCCGGAAAAAGTCAATGATTGGACAGGAGGAGAAGCCTTGCTCGGATATAGCTGGAAAAAGAGTGAGGATGCAACCGGTAATCCCATCCAAGAATTACAAGCGGGGCCCTATGCTCAAAAGATAGGCAAAACATTACAAGAAGTAGTCCTCGTACTTGCCAAAATGGGTCATCACATTGTTATTGATGACGTCTCTTTCGGCAAACAGCAAGTTGACGAATGGAAGAAAACCCTAAAAGACTTCCGAGTTTTATGGGTTGGAGTAAATGCACCCCTTCCTGTCTTAGAACAAAGAGAAAAAGAACGAGGTAATCGTATTCTAGGCTCAGCAAGGGGACAGTTCAATAAAGTGCATGTTGATGCCATTTATGACGTGGAGATAAATACGCATGAAGCAAGTGTTAGCGAAAATACTGAGAAAATTAAGTCTCTGGCCTTATGTCCTCCCAATCTCCTAGAGCCTGCGGCACAAGGAAAATGAAAAATCCTCTTTCATAAGCCACTAAAGAAAATAAGAATACAATCCAAAGTTTCGGTAGCTTTCACATTCATAAAACGCCAAAGATTGTGGCTTTTTATCTACAAGGTCTACGACCAGTACCGACAATTGCACGTTTAGGACTCCCCCATTTTGCCTCCTTTTAGAAAAGGTTACTAAGCATCACGGGAATTAGTTATTTATATGCAAATAAATTATTTAAATTAAATATAATAACTATTTATTTAATTAAAAGATAAAAATTTTAGATAATATTTATTATTTTCCCTTACAAAGAAGTAATAATAGTATGTTTGAACGTTTAATCCCCAATGCAGCTGCTAGCTACCAAATAAGTGGTCCCCACCAGCAAAGTTCGGTCGCAACTACAATGGGATTTAAACTAGATATAGGAAGCGATATTACAAATTCATATGGTAATCATTCAGTGTGCAAACTGAATATCATGGGTTATATTCCAATCGTAAGTACTTTTTCTGGTGCTTATAGGACTTTCATTGGTTTAGCTTATTTTATTAAGAGTGCGGTTTGTCGTATTTTTGATACAGCAAACCGTGCGCAGCATCGAGAAGTTCTAAAAATTGCTGCAGCTAATATGGGTCACGGCTTATTGGAAATAGTACCTGTTATAGGTAATCTCTTTGTCTTAAATATTGATACTAGCAGAATGATGCACCGCTGGTCAGACCACGGGCATCCATATGGAGATTCGAATACAATCCCTATTTTTCCCGCAATAGATTATGTGGGCTCTATCTTTATAGTAGGCACCGTGGTAAATCTTGCCCGCGCTTTATTTTTTACAACCCATGTATTAGTTAATGCACCTCTTGCAATGACTGGTAACAAAAAGTCCTGCCAAGCGGTTAAGCTCGGACTAACTCACGTAGCCATTGGAGTTTTTGAAAGTATTCCAATTGTTGGAAGTATATCTTCATGTATGCGCCATACTCTGATTTTATAATTACCCACTCTAAGGAGTTTAATCAGATACTTTGGCTTTGAATCGCTGAAATTCCCTTTGAGAAATTCGATCCACATATGCAGGGGTTTATACAGAAAATAGGTCATCAAATGAATTTAACGATAGGCCATAGGATAGATGCAGCCAAATGAACTTACCTATTCATTTGCTAAACACTAGCATTAACCGAGAGTTCACACACTTATTACCTAAGTTTTGGATTTATCTAATTGGCCAGCAATAAGATAAATCAAATCGACATCAATAGATGTTTGCCATAGAAAACGCATTCAAAGAAATAAAGTTTTCAAGGGACTCGCTAAGCGCGGGAAAACAACTGCTGGCTGGTTTTACGGATTTAAATTACATCTCATTATCAATGAAAAAGGTGAAATTTTATTTTTTCAGGTAACTCCTGGCAATATAGTTGATGTGACTGTTGCTGAAACTTTATCTAACGGTTAATGATCAACTGAAAAATATCTCGCAGATAGAACATACACGCTATAGAAGCGCTGCAAATTTTCTGATTAATCTTTTAGCTGGGATAAGTGTCTATACTCACCAGTCTAAAAAACCTTCTATTAAATTAGCCCACGAAGATCGATTGTTTTTAACGGCTGCGTAAAAAATCCCCACTCGGGTTACTAATTGGCTTAAATTTCAACCAACTTATCCGCATTGTTCTCAGCCAGGAAATAATAATTGGGGCTCTCATGTTAGAATACTGATGCCTCACTTTTCAACAGCGCATCGCACATATTCTAGGTCAAAAAAATTATCCCATCAACCTAGGTGGTTTAGTTAATTTTTGGGGAGCCTTATATATCAAAGAAGAGTTTTTGGAAGAACATTGATTTGAAAGCTTCCTAAAAACTCAATAACTGGTTGCTAGCTAGCGATATTATTCTTGTATTGGAACTCCATATAAATGATTCCAATACTCTATAAAGACTTCAGACTGGTCTGAAGTCATAGGTTCAACGATAACAAAACTCTCATCACTACGCGTAAATGAAGATTGCGACCAGTTTGCTGAACCATTGACCAGAATATTATGATCGATACACATCAGCTTATTATGCATGAAGCTTAGTTTGGGGTTGACTTTAACCTCTATTCCAGCTGACAAAAGTGTAAGGAAGTTTCCTCCAAAATCAGGAGCCACTACCTGTACTTTAATACCTCTTTTGTGGGCCTGGATCACGGCATTAGCTAAATCATTATTTGTCCAAACCATCATGGCAATATGTATGCTTGTATTTGCTTGATTAATTTTCTCAATCAGAATCTGTTTGGATTGATCATTGATTGACTTCTCTATTTTTTTTGGTGGAAAACCATCATGGGGCAAAAGACAAAAATAAATTTCTTGGTTCAGAAGAGAAATAGGCAATGGGCCATGCTCGGACCTATATGAGTTTTTACGAAATACATCTGCTTCGTGATTTAAATATTGTGCCAGCTCTGCTGACACAAATCGAACCATTAAGTTTTCTTGAGTCTCATAAGCAGATTTTGTAAAATTTGCAGATCCTATCCAGATTTCTTTTTCGTCTATAACCAAAATCTTATGGTGAAGATGGCCCTCACCGGTGGCTCTTGTTACAATTTCAATGCTTGGAACTCGATGGCTCATAATTTCGCCCAAATGATCTCTATCGATAACCACAGTAACCTTTAGCCCCTCATTCGCTTTCTGATTAAGCGCTGCGATAATCTCCGAATCTGACAAACTAAAAGCAAAAATTAAAATCGATTTCTCAGCATGAAGAATGCTTTCTTTGATTGAAACGCTTAAATGCTTTTTGTCTTTCGTATGATACAACTTTGCATCGGCTGCTACAGTAGCTTCAATACTTCCTAAACAACAAACCAATGTTGCCAATAAGCTAAAAATTGACAATCTAACTCTTAACATAGTCACCCTTATTATTAATTATTCCAGACATGCAACAGATTTTGCCGCAATGCATCCCTCTTTATTGAATCGAAAGAGGAAGATAGAATTAACCCCCTGAGTTCCTGTTCCCAAGCCTTAAGCTTTCCAGGCTGTATTTTCGTATAACGCTTTATAGTAATCGGCGATGTTGGATTAAGTATTCCACTAACACCTAAAACAAGTCGCAATTCTTGAGGAAAATCTGCTGAATGACTATCAAGGAAGTATTCGCTAATCAAACGATTCTCGGCAATAAACCCATTTGGGTAAGATGCATACCCCACTGCATTTCCCAAGCCATACGGGGCTATTGAGTTGTCAAAGACTTGAAGAAGAATCCCGGCTTTACTGTCCAAGTATTGATGCGAGATATCATAAATTACCTCCAATAGAGCCGAATCCATCCCAAGGCTTTCAAACATATATTGCAATTCCTTGCGTTGTAGATTTGCTCCATCGCCCGCGTTCTTCGAGAAATTTAATACTGTATTTAATCCTAAACGATTGTGATTTGAATACATGGCGAAATTCAATGGAAAAGTGCTTTCTACGACTATCTGCGAATAATATACACCCTTAACAAATAACCCAGAAAGGCCTTCAAGTGATTGTAATGAGTCATTCATTCTCAAGGGCGTCGAAACGAAGTGAAAATCCTTTTTGACAGGTATCTCTAGAATCTCTTCCACAATGATCCGAATAACATCTTGGTATACAAGAAACTCCAAACTATCTCCATGATAACCCATGAAGCCGATATTCTCCTCAGCAATAGCTTTGTCGAATAACTCACGGTAATCTAATCCGACACCTTTTCCTCTTAAGTCGTACTTGATCTTATCCAAAGTGACCTCATTTATATGCTGCTTGGATGGGAAAATGAATTCCGATCCGTGAATACCTGGGGTTCTAAAAATTGACAGCAGGCTTAAAAATAGTATTGCGATGGGGATTTTATTTTTCATTTAGTTGCCCCCATATACCCAACAATAATTCTCGGTACTGCATTGCCCTGATTTTATCATATGGAAGTTCCCTGATTGCTTTGCGTAAGTTAGTTTCATATTCCCTGATCAGCTCAGGGGCATTTCTTTCAAAACGCTTAATATGTAGGGGAGAATATGGATTTAAAATTAGAGAGTTGTTAATGACAAGACGAAATTGGGCAGGGAAAGACGTAGAATGGACTCCGAGATACATTTCGGACATCATCTTTCTATTCAACAAGTTCGGCACACCAAATGGCCAAGCATCATAACACATTTGATCCACTAAATCATAATGCTTTTCAAAAGCATTATGATGAGAAAAATCAAAGAATTGGAATAATACCGCATTATCCATGCTTATTAAAAAATCACCAATTGTAAATAAATTTGGTAGCGTATCATTCGGGATCCCCAATAATTCAAATAGATAATTTAATTGAATCTGAAATCCTACTGTCGTTGCTGATGTGTTTTTGGTGAACCAGTAGATAGTACATTCTCCAAAGTTGTTGAAATTCCCAAATAGCGCATAGTTCATCGATAGCAACTGCTCTCGTTGATCAGGCATGTGGTCATTTACTACAGGATAAGCGTTTAAAAATTGCTGTGTGCTTTGACAGTTGAGCAAAGGCTTTCCAGGAATCCGTAAAAAATGAAAGTCTTTTTTTATTTGAATTTCGCACATTTCTTCCAACACCATTCGAATGATATCTTGATAGATGCGAAATCCTTGAGTGCTGCTATGATATCCAAAAAATCCTATTTCTTCATGTGGGATGATATGCTCAAAAAAATTACGATGCTCCAAAGACAGTCCATGCGTCCTTAGTGTCTGCAACACCACTTCATAATTATAATATCCAACAAAACGTTTCGTTGGGGATTCATACTCAGGCTTAGCGCAAATTGGCATTTCAAAACTTGCAATCGACGGAGCCGCACACAAAGCCGAATAGCAAGATATAATTAATGCAAATAAAATAAATCTAATCATAAATAAGCTCGCACCATAAATGGCCGGATATTTAATTTCACTTCTCCTCCATCCAATAGGAGGGGGACACTAGAAGGCCTCTTGTGGTTGTCGTTTCAATAGGCCGAATTTCTTGTATATGGAGTGCCTTCATGATAGCTAATGTCAAAATGCAGTTTGAGACATCTACATGGGCAAATGGATTATTGAGTTCTTCATCGGTTTTATTTAAAGAATTCTCAATAAAGTTTCGTAATCCCCTTCGAGTAATGACGTCACCTTCAGAGGCAAGAGGGCGAATACTATGGTAAAAGAGGCGTCCGATCCCGATAACAGTACCCTGACCTTGAATTTTCTGCTTAATAATCGGATAAGCTTTTCGAGCAAAAGCCCGGGCATAGCTATCAGCTGCTTTAAGGTCTCCCTCACTCATTGGATTGGGTGAAATGGTGTCCTCTATTTCATTTTCCTGTATTGCATCAACAATGTAGTTTTTGAATGCAACCGACCCCATTTGCTCTCCCATGTAAACCGTTAAGCCCTCGCTGATATTTGCAGTTGTAATTTGAAGGCTTCCTGTGCCAATATCCCAAACAACAGCTTCTTCAGGGTTAAATTCAACTGAGGCCAAAGCACTAAAAAAAGCAATTTCGCCCTCCTCTCTCTGTGGAATGATCTGAATACAAATCTTTGTTTGCTTTTCGATTTCTGAAACAAATCCTCTGCTATTATTGGCTTTACGAAATGCTGATGTCGCAATGGCTACAATCTTCTGAACTTGGTATTGATCTGCTATTTCCTTAATTTCTTTAAAAGTCTTCAATCCGAGCTCTTTTGTTTCTTCATCAAAAGTACCATCCGCAGATTTATCAAGAGAAGCTTGATAAGGAACAGGAAATGAGGTATCTAGAATAATCTGAACAATTTGATTTGTTTCTGTATCAATGTCTGCAATTGCCACTTTTGTCCCGCCAGAGCCAATATCAATAGCTGCTCGCCGTTCAACGGCTGCATTAACTTGAGTGAAAGCAAAAACCATCAACAATATAACTAAATAAAAACTTTTCATATAAAACCATGTTATTATTATAAATTAATAATTTTTACATGTACTTTATTTAAAGTAAATAAATTTATTTTGACTTATTTAATAACAAGAACAAATAAAACTTATTATTAAACATATATAACATTATTAGGCCGCTTCTTCAAATTCTTCAAGGATAGTCTCATCTAGTTTCACTTGAGGTTTTCCTAGGACTTGCGTGCCAATTGTGATATGGAAATCATGGTCTTTCAATCTAGATGAAAGGCCATAAATTGCACGTAGTTTCTCTAATTCAGTGGCAGCTACCGCTAATAGCCAAAGCTTCCTCACTTTGTTATCTTTATTTAACTTTACTGTTCGTAATTCCATAACAGTGAAAGTAAACTCTGACCGAGCTCTTTAATTTCCCAGATTTCGTTCAGAATCTGTTCATTTTCATACATTACGCTAATATGTGCTCCGATTCCTTTTTTGCTGGTATAATGCTGGGGAGGAACAATTTTACCCTGCGCATCAATCAATGGCAGGGCCTCAGCAATAAAATCTTTAGATACCTCAACATATAAGTATCCGTTATCTTTTTGCTTTAAAATTCTTTTCTGTCCGAATTGAACAACTTTTTCAATTACTTTTAGTTGGTTTTCAACTTGATAATCAACGACCGTAAAAACAGGAGGACCGAGGAAGGTTATCAGAATGACGAGAACAAAGTCTTTTTTGATAAAGCGTTTCAACACAACACATCTCCTTGATGGTTGAATGATGTATGCTTTTCTATAAGCAGAATGGATTCGAACCTTTATTCGAGTTGAACACTTACTTACCCGATTTTAAGATGGTATACAAGAAAACTGCAAAAAAACGGCGGATCATTAATGGCCTGATTTTTGAGAAGGTTTGTTTCAATTCTCGATTTAAAATATTTGATTAGATATTTAACGTAAAAACCCATTCAATAAAACTGGGTGTTTCTGTTAAATTAAATCAAGGTGATAATTTATGAAAAAACCCACAAGCCTTAGCATTATTCGTCCGCTTCTTGCCCAACCCTCATTCACAGCAGATGAAGTTAAGCCATTTGGGATTTCTTCCGCCCATCTTGGCTACTATATTAGGAAAGGTCTGATTAGACGCCTAGGGCGCGGTATTTACCAAGGTGCAGACTATCAAGAATCTCCTGAAAATTTTCGATGGGAAGACCTTATAGAAACTGTAAATTCTGTACCTAATGGGGTGATTTGCCTTATTTCTGCACTAGCTATTTATGACCTTACCGAGGAAATCCCCCGAGAACATTGGATTGAAGAAGATGGAACATCGATATTTAAACAGCGTTTTTGGAAATTTTTTAGGATACTTTTTCATGTTTTTTTAAAGTCTTTTCAAAAATGTTTTCCAAGTTATCATAAAAACGTTCATCAATAACGCCCTAATCGAAGGTACATTTTGTTTTATACTCAATGTAAATCAGCTGAAGATAGATAATATTTAAATGGTCAGAGCCAACTTTTTGAAGTCTACTTGGTTTCCTAGCCACCAAATACTTTAGCTCTGAAAAGCCGGATTTGAGACAAAAATGATTCTCAAAGATTCTTTCGTATTTTTGAATAACGCCTTATTAAATTCTTGAGTTCCAAATATTGATTTGCCTATTGCTTTAATAAATCGAAAGATTTGTAAAGCATCAAAATTTCATCCATCAACAAACTGAGTCTATAGATATCTTTTTAGTTTTAACTGTCATATGGGAAATACTCTATTTCCATTATCCTTTTTCGGCATATTTGAGCTAATTATTAGCCATGTTCTAAAATTAGAAGAATTTTTTGATAAGGATGATTAACATAGCCTTCTCTGTCTAGAGGAACAAATTCAAGAGACTTATTTCCAATTTCTTCTAGAAATTCCTCATGAAGGGACTTAGGCAGGTCGATTAAGAAAGGAAGCCAGCCCCTTACATAATCCTCAAATCCTTTTTTCCCTTTAAACTTAGCTACATGAGATGAGGTTTCAATGTTTACAATCTTTAATCCAAGCTCTTTTACAATTTTTTTATAATCTTCTTCGTTTAAAAAATGGTAAGGTCTGGAGTTGTTTGCAAAATAATTTCGCCATTTTGCTCCATCTGCAACAAATTCAATAGGATCCCAAAAAGTAGGACATCTTGGAAAAGTTAAAATGATGGCCTTTCCTAAAGGATTAAGTAGTTGTTTAATTTTTTCTAGAGCTATGACTTGATTCTCAATCCAATGTAAGCAGCTGAATGATGTTATAAGATCAAAAGAATGACAAACCGTTAGATGCTTAATGTCTTCTATTTCAAATTTTAAGTTTGGATAAACCTTTTCCGGATAAGAGAGTTTGGCTAACCCAATCATCGAACGAGATTTATCAATGCCTATTACTTGTCCTTTTGGGACTTTTTCTGCCATTTGTGCTGTAATTTTGCCATCCCCGCAGCCTATATCTAGAATGGTTTCATCCACTTGAAACAAATAATCTTTAAGTGGATCTTGTGCTAAAGAGTATTGAAGATGAGAATTTTCTTTGTAATGTTTCGCATCTAAATCTCCTTTCTTTACTGGCTGAGAACGAGGCGTAGGGGTATATAAATTTAAACTCATAGCAATTTGTTTTAGGATATTTATTTATTAAATGATTCTATCAAAGTTCCTAAACGGGAGAATCTGCCTACCAATACTAATTTTTTTCTATATTTTTATCTATAAAAGACAAATCTAGTCCTAATGCATTAAAATATAAGTAATTTTTGCGGTCTAACTTTGCGCAAAGGAACAAGAAGAGAAGGTCCGTATTTTTGCCAATGAGTTTAGAAATCCTCTAATCCCTCAAAATTGTATAGAGCCAGTCTTAGTCGCCTCAATCATAACAAGTTCTTCGCAGTTGAGGAGAGTGATTAAAATTGAAACTGACATCTCGTTGCCGCATACCATGCAATGTATCGATTTCGTGGCTTGCAAATGGTCGCTTGCTGAAAAGTTCCTTCATAAGATCATCCCAGCCGTTGGACGGCATATCTGGAAGGCACATTTAGCGCATCGCATTTCCATTCGCCCCTTCAATACCCTGCTTCAAAAGCTTATTTGAATAATCAATAATGAAGCTGGCAGGTTGTTCTAACTCGCTTTGCATGGTGTTAATCCTTGATACATTCATACAAAATGGTCGTTGCAGAACCTCTTGGTTTCATTTTAACATAAGGCTCTGCTTGCCATTTACCAATTATCCTTAAGCCTTGTTGGTCCAATAATTTTTCTATTTCTGAAGGTTCATATAGCTTTAGTCGAAAATCTTCGACTTCAGTTTGGGCAAGATGATTATTCTTCCAGAGCTCATAGCGACATAGTACGGTTTCAATCCTCGAAATCGCATTAAAATGGGAAAGCGTATTGATGACAATTTTTGAACCATCTGCTCTATCCACCCATCTCCCTTTCCAAACTCCAGGGGATTTGCCAGCAGCTTTCAAAGTTTCAATTTCAAAAACAAATTTCCCTTTAGAATTTAATCGATTTGAAATGAATTTAAGTGCTTGAATAGCTTGTTTAGGATTGGTTAATAAACAAAAAGAGCTACTTGGAATAAAAATTAAATTAAACAATCCTGGTAAAGAAAAGGTTTCAAAGGTAGCTTCTACTAGAGAGAACGTTAAGTTAAGATCTTTACATTTTTTCTGACATACTTCTAGCATATGAGGAGAATAGTCAAAACCGGTGATAGGGTATCCGTGTTCCAAGAGAGGAATTAAAAAACGGCCAGTCCCGCACATGGGCTCAAGTATGGGTCCGTTGGCTTCTTTAGCATAACCTAAATACCATTGCAACGCATCTTCTGGCGCATTTGGCTTATCTAACTCATAGTATTCAGTACATAAAGCTTTGTAAGGTATAGATGATTGTTTCATACCTTTCTCCCATCCTTATTTAAGCTTAAAATAAAATTGCTCCAGCTAGACATGCTCATCCACTAACATATAGAACATCAAATAGCTTTCAAATGAAAAGATAAAAAGGCTCCCAACTAAAGAAGAACTGGACAAGGATTATAAACACTCTAATCAGGTAGGCGTATATATCCTTTTATTTTTTCGTTAACCGAACGCTTAAATATGCCAGTAGATTGATTTATATTACCTTCCGCTGTCTCACAAATTTTTTTACCGTGATTATAGTCTATGAGTATGCCTATATGATCCATTAATTCTTCCGAAATGATTTTATCAAAAATAATAAGATCACCGGCCCTAGGTAGGAAATTAGAATCCTGCCTCTCATACCAAATGTTTTGGCTCTGAGCATACTTTACCCACGTTCCAACGGCAGCTAGGGTGTGATGTGGATTTTCGCTTGCCCGTATTGGAATTTCATAGCCCGCCTGTTGACAGCAGTAATAAACAAAGGCACAACACCAATCATAACCATGATTAAGATCCATAAAAGAGGGATGTTGCGAAATTTCATATAGAGTTTTGCGAAAGACTTTTAAGTACTTTTCAATTTGTGGACCTGCCTTATTAAATGATTCAGAGAAATGAAGTTCTCCCTCTTTTCGAGCAATTTCACATAATAAGTGGGTGCGGCTGACCTGTTCCATTTGTTACTCTCAAAATGCAGTATAATAACTAGGTAATGAGTTTGTAGGATTTCTAAACATTGAATTTGACACTAATCAGCTTATCCAAAAGATATAAAAAAAACGTTTTACCCAGGTTCTTGAAATAAGAGTCTTATATTAAGTTAGCTTGATCCCTTGGGTTTAAATTCTAGCCAATCAGCTTCCAGTTTTAACTCATACACAGCGTGTCAAATGTATCCAATGCCCGTTTAAGAAATGAGGAGGCCTATTTTTAAAAATTTCTTGGTCTTCAACAAAGCCCCATTTTTCATAAGCTTTTATTGCCCCGGCATTTGTGGGACGTGTCGAAACGGATATTTTTTTATACTCCACACCTATCTTATCGAGAGATTTAATTAAAAAGCTTGCTAAACCCCTTCTTCTAACATTCTTATCGACGGCTAAAATGGTAATTTTATATTCATATTCAGGAAGTGCTCCCCCAGCCATAAAAGTAATAAAACCCTGCACTGTTTCTGAATTTTCTTCTTTTATCGTTACAAAATAGTAATAGACTTCAGTCATGAAAACTCTTAATTCGTCGCTTAAATCTTTGGGACGTAAGTGAAAAATTTTACTAAGTTTTGCACTCATTGCTGTTTCTACATCACATCCTTTTAATTCCGAAAAAACAGAAAGAGTCTTATCTTCTTCCATTGCTTGTGGATACGCCGACAAAAAATCTATTTCCACTTGCTTAAAGCTATCTATTCCTATACTAGCTATAGAAATCATTTTGTCAGCAAACTCTTCTGATAAAGCAGGAAGTCGAGTCCATTCAATAATAAATTTCTGATTTTCTTCTCCTTGTTCTACATAAAAACCTGTTGTAATCATGTCCATTTTATTGCCCCGTTTTAAAATTTATATATTTTTTGAGAAGAATTTCTAATTCACACTCTAAAAAAATACAGTAGGAAGCCATTTCTTTAAGATGTTCTAAGTCTTCAAGAACGTTAGGAGGAATTTCTTCAATAATAGAGCGTAGTTTTTTAATATCCTGTATTTTTTGATTGAGATTTACAGTCCAAATATTTTTCTTTAACTGATAAAAATCTGCACGCTTATCAGGAAGTAATACTTTTTCAATAACTCCCATCGTCAACAGTCTCCTTAGCTCAGTACTAGCTGTGCTTTTGCTGATCTGCAAATTTTCAATCAGTTGGCTCATTGAAATAGGTTGTTTAGAAGTCATGAAAAATCCAAACATGCGACCATAAGTTTTGCTTAAACCAATTTCGTCAAAATAGAGCCCAAATTTTTCCATAACTTTATCGAAATCCACCAAACCTCCTTAAGTTTCTTTTGTTCTGTCTGTTCTGAACTAACCGAACAAATAGTATTTGTTTATTGGAATAAATTCCATACATTATAAAAAAAAGCAGGATTTTAGCTTAGGGGATGGGGCGTAATTGTCCATACTTGTTACCAACCCCCTTAGAGGGGTTTGGCACAATAGCTGTTACAAAGGTGAGATAGAGTAAAACTGTTTTTTTAAATAGGGCAAACACTGAGTTGTAGAAAACAAGCGATACATCCTTCTCCTTACCAGGAGGGCCTCACGATCTTTCCTTTCTAGTTTTACGGATTAAATTGCTTATGGATTTCTCGGATAATGAGGAAAAAGTTTTCTAATTCCTCTGTATAATTCTGGATCTTCTTTCTTAATTATAGGAGCATATGGATTCAATTCCTTTAGCAACTCATAGGCTTTACTTGAGGGGTCCCATTCAGCAGTACTTAAACTGCTAAGTAGATAAGTTAATGCATTAGTGCTTCCCCCTATATCCTCCCATTTTACACTTATTTTTGGCCTGCAGTAGTTTCCCCTAGCATCTTCAATGGGCCACCATGGTTTTTGTTCTCTAGTGCTTTGCCAATATAAAATGGCACCATCTTCCAAAGAAATAGGAATAAGGGTGCCTTCAATGTCTCCGTAAAAAAGCTCAAATCCAAATCTAAAATGATAGTAATGAAGGGTTAGCTCCTTCGAAGGTATTTTAAGTCTTTCTAACAGTTTGTGCATTACGTCGGCCTTTTCGTAATATCCTTTAAAAACAAGAAGATTCCCCTCTTTCCACTATGCAATAAACTTTTTCTTGGAGGATTTAATTTTTGAAGCGGTTGATTTTTGAGAAGAAAGGCTTTCCTGCACTCTATTAGCTTCGCTAAATTCAAATTCACGATAACCTTTTGCCTTGGCTAAATCATTTAGAGCCTGACGGACCCAATGGGGATTGCGAATATTTTTTCTAAGGGTTGGGTCACCAACAAACTTTTAGGGAGCTAGCGCGGTGAATACTTCTGCTAGGCTTTTGCACGCAAAGTAGTAATTTCTGTTGTCAGCCTTAACTCTTACAGTTTTATTAAAAAGCTAAGAATCCATCCAATAATATTTTGTAGGGCCCCCTGATACCCCTTAATTTCAATCTTTACAATTTTGCCATTTGCGTTGACGTATGTTTTGGGCAAGCCTTCAATGTAAACTCTTTTCTGGGCATTTCTCAAGACTCTCACAATATTCACCTAGAATTAACATAAGCAATTGAATATAGCAGGAAAATACATAAATAAAATGGATTTATTTCTATATCTTTTTAGTTCTATTAAATTCAGTTATCTCTATGATATTTACTATTTAGAAATAAAAATTTTTGCAAATAAACAGAGTAGATTTATTCGAAAAAAATTGAGAAATATAATCTAGTGCTTTACGTTTATTGATTATTAAAATTTATGGTATAGAAATGACACCAACATTTACAGATTTCTTTAAATCTTTCTACTATTCTAACACCTACCTACCTCCTATAGATTTAAGTAAACAGTCCTTGTCAAAACATTTATTAGAAAAAAAAGATCCATTAGCTTCTGAAACTGTACAACGATTAATCTCTATACCAGAAGTGCAGCAGATTCTTTCTACCCCCATAACTTACGATAAAAATACGGCATTACAGAATAATGCGGTCCTCCAGAGACATGGCTTCAACTTATTGAGTAGCAAGCTAGATGTGATAGGGAATAAGATTTCTTTTTACAATGTTATTGCGCACGACGATTTACAAGAATGGGTCATCAAATCAGGTGCTGCAACAATTTCAAAAAATCATTTTGCACTTGGCCCTATGAACGATAGATATGAAATGGCCTTGCGTACGGCAGAAGATAGCATTTTAAGCATACAAATGTCTGTGAGAGTAGCTGCTATTGCCCGAGAAGCTAATATCGAGGTAATTATCCCTAAAAAAATGCTCGTTGCCTACACAGATTCCAGTGATATTATGGATGTCACTAAAAAATACTGCGTAGTTTGTGAAAAAATCGAGACATTAAGTATGGAAGAAACTGTTCAAGCTATTAAGGGAATGAGTGGACACGATCAAACGCTCCTGGCGCAAAGAATATCAACCATCGTACAGAGAGCTGGATTTGTGAATGCTTCTTTTGAAAACATACGTTTAACTGCCGAAGGAAAACTCGCTTTCATTGAGACGGAACCCACAGGGTTGATGGTCTTCAAGAAACCAGGTCTATGGAATAAATTTTTTGGTATAAAGGGCGCCAGTGTTGAAAAGTGTGCCCGGATTGGACTGTTTCAGCTGAAGAATCAAGCTTTAAACGCCACATATTGTGACAATCCTAGCCTAGTTGATCTAGAATTAGTTGAACCTGGCCTAGAAGCATTCCACAAACAAATAAAAAATGACTGTGCAAAGGTTTCAAATCCTCTATTTTCTAAACGAAAGATTGCATTGAGTATCGCGAGTCTTGGTTTAATTCCATTAATAAATGCCGTTATCGCTATAGTAAAAACCCAACTTACTGCTAGGGTTTTTAAAACGTTAAGCCAAATTGAAGAAAACCAAAAAAATATAGGCATGAAATTTGTGGTAGAAAAAATGCATGCAAACTCTCAAACTGCTGCTTCTTTAGACCAAAAGTACCTAGAATCACAAAGGAATTTTAACAAGCAAAAGCAACCTCTTTTAAAGCAATTCTATACTTACATAGAAGGCGTTCCTTACATCGCAAAATATCCCCGTCTTATACAGCTAAAAACAATACACTTTATATCCTAAAAACTGCTCTTTTTAGGCTGAAGAGAGATAATTCATTATAGCGAAGGGAACCCTAACGCGCACTCTCCAGAAGAATGAATGAGTGATCGTTAATCATTAGATGTGCCAAATTTTTAGGAAAGTAATCAATACGAGCGTGGTGGCCCTTGCTGCCAGCTCTCATGGTAGGAGCATTCACGGGCTGCTTTTGAGAAAGTAATCGAGGGTGACAGATCCTTTTGTTAAAAATAGAAGCAATCGATTTCTTCATTTTTTTTAGGACCAATCACTTTCCATTGCAAACGAAGGCTAGAGCGGTCAAAATGAATTTTTCCAAAGTAAGCATCTTCTGCACAACGATGGGAATCTACAGAAGTTAATGAATGCTTTCCTGAAGAGGCAAGATGGACAAGGAAAACAGGATTGTCACCTCCCCTTCGCAAGTGTTCTAGTGAAATTACTCCAGCAGTACGGTCTAAAGTCCAGCGAAAGACATTGCTAAAGCTGATGTCAATCCCCTCCTTGCTTTGCCACACTCCTTTTTCATTAAAAACTAACGCATTCCTTTTTTCCTTATTTACAATAACTTCCCCGTTGCCTTTCCTATTCCAACCGAGCTTTTCCTTTGATTTTGCATGGAAGATTAGTTTTGTTACATTGGCGAGTTTCCCCCAACATACTGATAACTGATGCAACTCATTTTCTTGGTTAGCGGTCTGCAAAATTAAATCTTCTCCTCCGAAATATTCCTTCTTTTCATGAGCTGGCAATAAGGCATAGGCTTTTTTCACAAGTTGTTTTAGCTCCCTGACATGAGGATATGCGGAATTCAACTGATAAAACCGTCTCTTTCCTTCGGAGTAACTGGTAATGAGACTCGCCTTTTCTAAACGATCCAGTGCTTCCCGTAGAGTAGTTTGAGGTATATTAAGCAAGCGATGTAATTGAATGTCATAGCATTTCCCATTTACAAAAAGAAAAATAAGGATTCTTTGGACATTTTTATTACCAAATAGAGATTCAAGCATAAAAAAATTTCAACTTCATAATGTCTTAAAAACTATTTCTTATCTAAAGCAAAGCTATTTTAAAACAGTTATTTTTAAATTATTGTCTATTTTTCGCAAAACATTTTAAATATTTAAAAAGCATTTTTGCTTTGCGGCTATTGAGGCCTTGTTGCACAATAGCCCTCACATCAAGTTGAAAATAGCAGGTAAATAAAAAAAGCATGGAGCAGTCTGTTTCTGACTAAAGCAAACGGGACTACCCATGCAAACTAAACTG
>VKHO01000051.1 GCA_011125455.1 Chlamydiales bacterium STE3
TTTGACAAAGTGAAAAAGACAATGTACAAGCACAAAAAATGAAGCTTGTGCGATAGCCCGTTAAATAGAAATGTTTAACAGGAAATCGTACGATTAAAATATATAATAGCTCAAACTTTCAATAGTTTTTTTTATTGAGAATTTGATCTTGGTTCAGATTGAATGCTGACAGCGTGGATGAGGCATGCAAGTCGAACGGAATACGGGGCAACCCGTATTTAGTGGCGGAAGGGTTAGTAATACATGGGTAACCTGCCTTTAACTTTGGGATAACGGTTGGAAACGATCGCTAATACCAAATATGGTGCAAGAAGTATCTTCTTGTTATTAAAGTGGGGGATCGCAAGACCTCGCGGTTAAAGAGGGGCCCATGAGATATCAGCTAGTTGGTGAGGTAAGAGCTCACCAAGGCTAAGACGTCTAGGCGGATTGAGAGATTGACCGCCAACACTGGGACTGAGAACTGCCCAGACTCCTACGGGAGGCTGCAGTCGAGAATCATTCGCAATGGGCGAAAGCCTGACGATGCGACGCTGTGTGAGTGATGAAGGCCTTCGGGTCGTAAAGCTCTTTCGCCTGGGAACAAGAGAGGTAAGCTAATATCTTACCGATTTGAGAGTATCAGGTAAAGAAGCACCGGCTAACTCCGTGCCAGCAGCTGCGGTAATACGGAGGGTGCAAGCATTAATCGGATTTATTGGGCGTAAAGGGCGCGTAGGCGGAAAAATAAGTCGGATGTGAAATCCCGGGGCTCAACCCCGGAACAGCATTTGAAACTATTTTCCTTGAGGGTAGGCGGAGAAAACGGAATTCCACAAGTAGCGGTGAAATGCGTAGATATGTGGAAGAACACCCGTGGCGAAGGCGGTTTTCTAGCTTACTCCTGACGCTGAGGCGCGAAAGCAAGGGGATCAAACAGGATTAGATACCCTGGTAGTCCTTGCCGTAAACTATGTATACTTGGTGTAACTGGACTCAACCCTAGTTGTGCCGTAGCTAACGCGATAAGTATACCGCCTGAGGAGTACGCTCGCAAGGGTGAAACTCAAAAGAATTGACGGGGACCCGCACAAGCAGTGGAGCATGTGGTTTAATTCGATGCAACGCGAAGAACCTTACCCAGGTTTGACATGCAAAGGACAATACTAGAGATAGTATCTCCCTTCGGGGCCTTTGCACAGGTGCTGCATGGCTGTCGTCAGCTCGTGCCGTGAGGTGTTGGGTTAAGTCCCGCAACGAGCGCAACCCTTATCATTAGTTGCCAACATTTAAGGTGGGAACTCTAATGAGACTGCCTGGGTTAACCAGGAGGAAGGTGAGGATGACGTCAAGTCCGCATGGCCCTTATGTCTGGGGCTACACACGTGCTACAATGGTCGGTACAGAAGGCAGCGAAGCCGCGAGGTGAAGCAAATCCCGAAAACCGATCTCAGTTCAGATTGTAGTCTGCAACTCGACTACATGAAGACGGAATTGCTAGTAATGGCGAGTCAGCAACATCGCCGTGAATACGTTCCCGGGTCTTGTACACACCGCCCGTCACATCATGGGAGTTGGTTTTACCCGAAGCCGCTGACTTAACCGCAAGGAGAGAAGCGTCTAAGGTGAGGCTGATGACTGGGATGAAGTCGTAACAAGGTAGCCCTTCCGGAAGGAGGGGCTGGATCACCTCCTTTAAGGACAAGGAATAGCTAAGAGATTAGCTAAACCGACGGTTGGGCAAGCTTCATTGCTTGTTACATTGTCTTCTTCGCTTTGT
>VKHO01000052.1 GCA_011125455.1 Chlamydiales bacterium STE3
AGTAAAGATTATGAGTACAGAACTAACACGAGTGAATCGATGATTTATTTGGGTATGTCCAGGTTAATTTTAAGGCGAATTAGAAGTTTGTGAACACCCTTTAAAACTAATGTAAGCATCACGTAATTTCAATTTATTGAGGAAGACTTCAATTTTCTATTATACTTATCAGCCGTCCACTCCTTTTACAGGGTTTAAAGATTGACTGTATTCCTCTTTACTTATTGTGTATATAATTTCCTCAAAGCTACATAAGTCATTTAGAGGTTGGGCAAAAAGCCCCCCCCCTTCATGTCCGGAAGGAGGGCACCCACACCATGACCAAGAGCAATAAATTCTACAAGATCTGTATCTAATTTAAATTTTTTTTGAAATTTCCCAGAAAAATTAGTGACAAATTAAACATGAAGACTTCCCCATGCGCGATAGGATCATTTTAGGCAAGATAAACGATCTGAGTTTTATCAGCGTAGCGTGCATAAGCTTTAGAATGGCGAGCACGGTCGTCATCCCTTTTGTAAGGAAGCCAATAATTTATTTTCAAAGCCTTCCGCGCTCGTGAATTTTAAAAAAGGCTGCTTTCCGATTAAGGAAAGTAGCCTCCGCGTCAAGCGCATCCTCTAAAACTTTTTTGTGATCAACAAAATTAGTAAAAGCCGTCTCAGCTATCTTGGCTCACTGATGCTGAAAGTACTCCAAAAGAATTAACATTAGGCAATACCCCCCTCACCAATTCTTTACATGATTCTCGACAGTCAGAGTGCTTCATTAAATGAGTAGCATCATCGAAAAACCTTTCTCCACGCTCTTCAATAATAGCACGTTTTCTAACCCAGTAAGCACGAGTGTTCAACATCATCTCTAACTTCTCAAAAGATTCTTCGCTACCTTCTGAATTATTCATTACCATCATCATAAAAACAAACCAAGTCAATGCTCCCATCCCACGATCGATACCATCTTTACAAGTAAAGTTAATCGCATTAACCTCTAAATTAACACAAATATGCATCGTCAAAACATTATAATAAAGCTCAACAAAAAACTTCCTTTCTTCCTTTGTAATTGTCAATCTATCTTTTAGATATAATCTTGCAATAGATCCAATAATCTCATTAGAAGTCGTACTCAAAGGAATGCCTGTTTTTTCTTGAATTCGAATTTGGACCTTTTGAGGAAGAAAACATCCAGACTGTTCAACACTATGTTTAAAAAATTGATTATGCAACTCTTGCTTATAATCCTCTAAACTTTCAGGACCTACACCATGATAAAATGGAGAATTTTTTGAAAGTGCAATTGAAAAAAAGCTATTTTCAAAAGTTGGATCGTTCTGAATAGCCATAATTGGATGGCTCCTTAATTTTTCTCTACTAGTGTCTCGAGAATCCTGAACATTGACGTATAAATGTGATTTTTTTTCATCCTCGAGTGTGTAGAGATAGGCTCTAAATATTGGATCTATTTCTGCTTTGTTACTAAAAAGGGCGTCTGCTGAACGCTGAATTGTTGGTGATCCCATGCCAATAATCTTGATAGATTGAGTATTTGCTCCCTCATGAGTTTCACCACCAAAAACCAAACTTCCCATAATCTGAGGCGGATTTCCAGCAGCTATTGGACTGAATTCATAATCAAAATGATCTTTTATACTTTTAAGTATACGGTTCACATCACTAGTTTTAAATTCTTTAGGAGCAGTCTTAACTGAATGTAGGGTATGCCGAAGTCTGCTAATAACAGGTGGAATTGCTGCATTTCCTCTCTCCTGCGAATCAGTTTCTGAAGATCCTACTCCGGAATGACTTTTAAGCATGTTAAGTAACGATTCTGAAGCGTAACTCATGTCATTTTTAGTATATAGGCAATAAGCCACACGATAAGTGAATTTTCTCAAGTTGTCGTCTATATGAGCAGTAGGATTTTCACAAAGCTGAATTGCATCTCGAAGGTACTTTAGAGCCTCAAGCTCATAAGCATCTCGTATATTCGTTAAATAGGGTAAGCTACTATCCGTTAAATCGATAACTTCGGCGCTTTTTCTGATATTAGCTAAGTATTCTAAAACAAGGACATTTTTACCACTTCGTTTGATCTTCCACTCTTCTTGATTCAAATTGTCGAGGGATTCGTGTAGTGTGGTAAGTAATCTTTCATATTTTGCCGCCTTAATGCGATTAGCCTTAGCATTATCAAATTCATTAACATTACGCAAACTTTTAAGAAATTCTATAACGGCAGGAGCTCCTCCAAGCCGTTTTACTCCGTCAATGAAGGCCGAAGTAAGACCAGCTACAAATGCCATAGCTTTTTTCCATAGGCTTTCATTACTACTTACTTCATCACTTATCGCATCTAAGTATGTTAAGGAACTTGAAGGGTTTAATTCATTCCAACTGCTTAGTTGAAAATGTTGTATGGCATCCCAAACTATTTTTTGCAAATCTTCAAGTAGGTTGATTTCAGCTTCAGAACGGTTCATCATGAGAGATATTGTAAGAATGTCATATGCTTTCCCTAGTTCGTCTATCAAAGGTTCTGATTTATCGGAAGTTATATGATTAAGTGATACATAAAAGCGAAGCCGCTCGGTTAAGTTTTCGTATAAACTCGAAACCTCTTTCAAGTTAATTTTTCCCTCTGAGGCAATTATGATAAGCTTCTGAACCATATTTTGTATTTCACCAATAACGATATCCTCCGATACACCTGCAGGGAGGCCGACAACCAGGGAACCTCTAATTTCTTCTTGTCTTCCAGGGCTATCCGTAACATCAGTATCCTCCTCCCCAACCTTTTCTTTGCCTTTAATTGAACTAGCAGAAGCGCGAGGGTTGACAGGGCTTAAGGGTGTTTCAGTAACAGGCATTAATGCCTCAAAACCTAACAAATCTCCAGAACTACTCATTATTTTAACACTCGGAGCGGTAGAAGGCGGAAAAGTTGGCTCTTCCTCACCTGTTGGCACAATTAGTCCCAGCGGTGGTTCATCCTGAGCTTCTGCTGGCTCAACATCCCCAGTAGATGTACGCCTCTCTCCATATGCAATTCTAAGCTCACTCGGCACAGCATTTCTAGAGTGCATGAGATCACTGTATTCGGGGTACAAATCTCTGAAAACACCTTCAAACTCAGAGTTTTCATTAAGAAAAACGAGGGCATCTTCGAATTTAACTTTCGTAAGAACAAAGCGTCTCAGGTCAGTCCATCTGTTCAATTCTTCATGGCTGAGCGACGAAGAGGAGATGTCTGACAGCTGAAGAACGTGAAGTAGAAATTGATTCAATTGCTCATGGTCAAATGAGTCAAATGCAGGACTAGCAGCTTTAGGCCACGCTTCTCCCATAAGTTCTTCAAAAAAAGTATTCTTTGGGACAATTAAGGCACTGCCAACCGGATCAGCGGAGACTCTATCTCCGTTATCTAGGTCTTCTTTTTTAGCGGATCGATTTCTTTTCTCTCTTCTGCTCAGAGGACTTTCTCTTTCTTCATCACTACCGTCAGAGTCTGTTTCATTAGTATCTGAATCCCGAGCAGAGCCTTTTCCCTCAAAACGATCTTCTTCCTCAATTCTTGTTTGAGTAGAGGGAAGCTCGTCTAAGGAAGGCTGTTGAGGCTTTTCTGGCAAAGAAGGTACTTTGACATCATCGACCCCTGAGATGCTTGTCGAATAACTTCCAGCAAGAAAATTTCTCCTATTTTGATTGGGGGTAAAGATTGCTGGTTCATCATCAGAAGAGCTTCTTCCCTCATCACTTTCCTCTGTATCTCTATTGCTTGAATCCGAATCTTCGCTGCTAAAGCTTCCTTCAGAGTGATCATATTCTTCAATATCGTGGGGGACATAGCCATTCTGTGGAGCGGATGAAACAGGGCTGGCTCCGGCAGGGAAAATTTTTTCGTTTACATTGATGTACCTAACAAGTAAGGCAGGATTTTCTTTAGCTTCTATCAGTAAAACCTTAACACACAATGATTTAATTCTAAGGACTCTTTCACGATAAGCAGGGTTAGTATTATTAGGGTCGATGCTTTCAAATTCCGTGATGGCCCAATTTGCCAACTTTTTATCGGTTACCCATTCACATTTTCGGAAAAAATGAATAATCCGGTTACCGAGAACCTTTGCATTGGCAAGTGATCGCGCGACTACATTAGGAAATTCTTTTTTCGTTTTACTTCTCAGAGACTCAAATTGACTTTCCGAAAACCCATGAATGTTTACCATAAAAATCCTTAATTATTGGCCTTAATGTATATCAATTTTTCTATTAGAGACCAACTAAACTTGACTCATATTTAGAAATCATCGATCTCAAATCATTTTTTTGGTTAGTATTTAGCAATGCAGTAAACTCTGCAAAAAGTATTTTATAATGTACATTACGTTTAATACCTTCTTTTACGTAAAGGTATATTTTAAAAAGGTCAATACTATCAAGACAATTAATTTCTTTTTTTTGAATGATTATTTTGATGATTTTAAAGTGCTTCTTGAGGCACTTTTTTTCTAATAGTTGCATAAATCTTTTAATATCTGGAATATACGCATGCTTATGCTCTTGAATACTAATTTTTAAAGTTTCTTGTTGCTCGAGGGAAAGTAGCTTATTAAGTTGATTCTTATAATTTCTTAAACGAATCTCGCTTTCTGAAGTGGCCAGCCCGCTTAGAATATGGTAAATTTCATACACTTCTTCCTTGCTCAAGTTATGGAGGGGTTTGCCATCTAAAACTTTTCGTATCCGCTGTTGTTCCTTGCAATGCCCTCTTAAAAACATTAAAAACTCATCCATGGTTAATGAAACAAGCTTGCGTGCTCGAGGTTGCATTTGCTTGAGCAAGTCATCCGCACTCTTATTTAACATGCTTATAGTTCGCTCTTTTTTTATTTGAACGAAATAACTGATTGCTTTTTCAAGGTAGCTAAGATCATTTTTATTTAAACTTCTACTTTGTTCAGAATCGAGTAAGTCTTTAATTTTAGGTGCTAATTTTATAAAAAAATCTTCATGCATTTTTCTATTGCCAATCCTATTGGCTTCTTCTATAATTATTGAGACTACTGCTCTTAGAGAACTGATATTTATTTCATTTTCTTTAGACAAGAATTTCTGGACTACTTCAAAGACAAAAGCCTCATATAATCTTGCGTTTTGCGTTCTCTCTGCCTCTTGAGCCATTAAATAAGTCAACGCTCTCAAGGTTTTAGAACGCACATCTTTTTTCTCATACAAAAACTTTTTTGTGACTTTCGTTAAAAAGTTTTCATATAATTTGTTATCGTTTCTTTCAACAGCTTCTCGCAGAATAAATGTTGCAACTTTCTTTAAATATTTAATCTCTAGTTCATCTTTTTTAAAAAAACCCTTTAACACAAAAGGCAAATGATATTCTTCAAAAATTTCTTGGTAGTCTGGATATAAATACAAAAAACTGTCAATCGTTTTACAATCTAAGCGATGAATAAAGCTTATTACCGCAGCCTCCCAAAGTGCTTCCTCTCTTTCAGTCCAATTATCAAGCACTTCTTGAGGTATATTTAAAATATTATGTAAAAAATTAAATAGCCTCCGGTTATTCATACCACAAAGAGCAGAAGCCACATCTTTGGCTCTTATCCAATTTTTTTTAAAACTAAGAGTCGGATCATATCTGAAAGAAAGTTTTTCTTCAGAAGAGATATTAAACTTATGTGCTGAAACAAAAGCAGGGGGGTGCATTGAAAAGCTTTGAGGAAGCACTTGGAAGACCTGATCCATTTTTTCAGAAACAAGTTGCCTACTGCCTTTTGATCCTGAGACAGATCTGTTAGCCAATTCTGAGGTTGTTCGGGCAAGCACTTCTAGTTGGATAGATCTGCTATTTGATTTAGGATTGTAATTCAAGGGTAAGATGGGAGCTTGGCCCGATAGATTAACGTTAGTCATGTGAATATTATCCTGCGTAAAATTGATGTAGTGTGTATTTTGAAAATCTATTTTTTAAGAGATTTGAGGAAGTTTTGAGCTTCCTCCCTATGATCATTGCTCATTTTTAGGATAAAGAACTCAATCAAATAAATAATTTTGTGGATACCCTCTTATTTTTTGATGTCAAGTAAACTCTCCCTATTGGCTTTCATTAAACTTACCCATCAGAGAAATTGTCATTATAAAGCCTTGTTAAGAATTATCTTGTAAAATAAAAATTATTGTTCTTTTATAAGTTTTGCTAAAAAGCATACCACAACTTTATTAAGCTTTTTTAAAGATAAATATGAAATAGGATCAACTATGAATAATGTAAGCACACGTTCTTACCAAAGTTTGCGGAACCTTCAAGACTCTCTCCTTACTAGGTTAGATAAGCCTTCTTTTTTTTCAGCGGCAAATTTTGCCAAAGACATTGATACAGTTATTACAAAGCTATGGAATCATCAAAATACTGCAAAAAACAGTTCTGAAGCCCTTTTAAAAATGTATAAAATTACAAAAAAAATTTTCACACAAGAGCCGGGCAAAGCTATTTGGGAAAAACTTAATCCACATAACAAAAACTTTTTAAGAATTTTTCAACCCTATCTTGCTTCACCAGACCTTCCTGCTACTCAAATCGACACCGCTTCTTTGGAGCTCGGCTCTACTTACATTTTTACGTTCCCCGACAATCAAACATTCCATGTCAAATGGGAAATGACACAAGGAAGTTACTGCTTTTTCAGACTAAACGATTTTCCATCTATGTACCTTATTTTTTACGAAACAAAAAATGACTCTCTTTTATTTGACTATAGAGAAGGGCTAGGCATTTCTGTACCTTCTAAAGAAATAGGAAGTATAAAAGGACAATGGGCAATAAAAAAAGACAATAACGCATATCCTCTAACTCTTGATATATGGCTGAAAACCAAGCAAACAGATGAAATGTTAGAATCCGCAGCGCAACAAATTATTGAGATTTTGCATTTTGAAAGAGAATTTGGAGTCGAGCTTTATGGAACCATATCTATGCCTTTTATGATTTTAAATGGTAAAATCTTTCCTGTTTTAACCTTTTATCCACGACCATCGGCATCATCATTTAGTTTTTCTAACAACTGTGAAGAAAGGCATCAATACCTTATAAAAATTTTCAAATGGTATAGCCTGGATTTGCAAAGTCGACTTTTAGCTCAATACAAAGAGTTAAAAACAGGTCCAAATGAAAATATTTTTAATCTTCTTAAAGAAGCTCATAGCAAGGGTTTCATCAAAGTTGAAGACTTGCAACAAACCGACTCAATGGCTTATCAAATCGCTTATGCTTTGCAAGCAGCACAAGAAAAAATAGGGGGTTTGATCGTAATTCCTTGGGAAAAGATCGATAGTACAGAAGACCTCTTTGTCTATTTAAATTTCGTAATACGATCAACAACCACGAAAGAAGATCTTTCTACTAAACTTTTCACTGCAGCAAAAAAATTACTAAAAAATATTCCTCAACCTGAAGACGGATTAAAAAGAGGGCTTCTGAATGGGCCGAGCCATCTAAACCAAGAAATAGAGTCACAACTCTCCTCTTTATTTTTAAATAAGAATTCTCATAGCTCAGTTTTCGATTTGACAGATCAATTGCTTGGAGAAATTCAGAAATCCTCAGAGAAAAATGACAAAGCATCAATTGAGGTTCTATGCTCTTTTATCAGCCAAGAATTCAGAAAACAAAACAATCCCTCGAAGGAGTTATTAGGGGAAATACTCGAGGAACTCAAACTTCGTATTAGAGAAGAACAGCATGAAAATTTTATTCATCAAGACATGAATATTCGCAAAGACCTAACTGCTATTCTTTATGCTATCATTGTGGAACACTATTCAAATGAGGGTACTTCCCTGGATGATTTCTTAGACGATTTATTAAAAAAGATAAAAAAAGAACTTAACGAAGATGCATCGCTTAAAATGGTTGGAAAACAAATAGATGAAGATGGTGGAGTAAAAGACTCTTTTTATGATCCTGTTCGAACTCCAGGTGACTATTTCATCACTCTTTTTTGGCAAGATTTTCACGACCAATTGAGGAATCTTTCTGAGCATAAACTGGCCTCTGACCCTCTGGGAGATTTAGCTTGTTTAAGAGTTTTACATGCCGTAGCCCCCCAGGAAAAAAAATTCATCGATATGCAACTTGAAAAAGTTTTAAAGGATAATTATAAAAAAGTGTCCAGGCAAAAATTAGAAAAGGAATTGAGAAGTCGCCTTGAAAAATTTACAGGTAATCCCTAAAAATTTTACATTGGGTGGGGCCACTACAATTGGTGTTAGCCCCACAGTGTTTGGAACGCCCATAAGAGGCATCTGAAGGACGAAACTTAAAGGAGTGTGCAGCTAAGGAAACAACTCTCATTCTTTTGTACGAACTGCGGCCCTGCCCAAAGATAATCAATTTTAAAGAATTTTCAGAAAGCTCAGAAGCTACCCTAAAACCTAAAATTTGTTGATTCAATACGGTTAATCATAAGTCTTATCATTGATAGATAAAACCCACCTTCAGTCGTTTGTAACAGGCTTTCACAATCTTTTGAAAGCCTTATATAGCGATTCATCCAGGAAAAAGTCCTCTCTACAATCCATCTTTCTTTTCGGTGATATTTTTCTTAGTATCTTACTTCTTTTCACAATCTAGAGATCTATGTCATTTTTAGCATAAATTTGTTTGAGAGGATAACCACCATATGGTTGATCCACCCAAACTTTTTGAATACAAGGAAGATAAAATCTTTTTACAAACCCTTTTGCTCCTTAATTCTCAGAAATGTTAGCTGTAGTTACACAACAGCCAAGTAAAAGGCCTAAAGTATCAACCATAATGTGTTTTTTTCGTCCTTTGATTTTTCCCCTCCATTAGCAAATCCACTAAGACCTTCCTCTGCAACCTTAACTGGCTGGCTATCAATTATTCCACCACTTGGATTCTCATCTCTTTTCACAAGCGCTCTTACAACTTTTCGCAGTTGGTGACAATCTTTCAAAAAAATTTTCTTTTTGCCATTTTCTAAAATAGTTATAAACCCTTTTCCATAAATATTGGATACTTCAAATGAAATGGCGCATCGAGATCGTCAAAAGAAGCGATAAAGGATTCAAAATATTGCCAAGAAGATGGGTTGTAGAGAGAACATTTGCGCGGCTTAGAAAACAGAGAAGACTTAGCAAAGATGATGAATAGCGGACAGCCACAAGTGAAAGTATGATTTATTTAGGAATGTTGAAAGCTAATCTGCTGGCAATTCCGGTAAAAAAATGATTTTGAAGACACTCTCTTATTTTTTTATGCCAAGGTAAACTCTCCATATTGGCTTTCATTAAATTTACCCATCAGAGAAATTGTCAATATAAAGCCTTGTTAAAAATTATCTTGTAAAATAAAACCATTGTTCTTTTATAAGTTTTGCTAAAAAGCATGCCACAACTTTATTAAGCTTTTTTAAAGATAAATATGAAATAGGATCAATTATGGATATTGCAAGCACCAGTTCTTACCAAAGTTTGCTAAGACTTCAGGACTCTCTCCTTGCTAGGTTAAACGAATCTTCTTTTTTTTCAGCGGAAGGTTTTACTAAGGACATTGATACAGTTATTACTAAGCTATGGAACAGCAAAAATGCTGTACAAAATATTTCTGAAGCTCTTTTAAAAATGCATAAAATTACAAAAAAAATTTTCACCCATCCCGAGTTGGGCAAATTGATTTGGGAAAATCTCAACCAACAAAACAAAAACTTTTTAAGAATTTTCCAACCCTATCTTGCTTCCCCAGAACTTCCTGCTACTCAAATCGATACCGCTTCTTTACAACAAGGATCTACTTGCCTTTTTACGTGTCCCAACAATCAAAGATTTCATGTCAAATTGGAAGCAAAACTAGGAAGTTACTGCTCTTTCACACTAGTCGATTCCCCATCTACAGCACTTATTTTTTGCGAAAATAAAAACGGCTTTCTTCTTCTCTTTGACTATAGGGAAGGGCTAGGCATTTCTACCTGCTTTCCTAAAAAGGCAGTAAGTGTAAAAGGACAGTGGCTAATGAGAGAAGTGAATAGGGAGGGATGGCCTCAAACTCTTAATGATTGGCTGAAAACTAAGCAAACAGATGCGATGGTAAAATCCGTAGCGCAACAAGTTATTGAGACTTTTCATTTTGAAAGAGAATTTGGGGTTGAGCTTTATAAAAACAAATCTGTGCCTTTTATGATTTTTAGTAACAAAATCCATTCAATTTTAGCCCCTCCTTTAATATTACCAGAATCATCCTTTATTCTTTTTAACAATTATAAAGTCCGGCATCAATCAGTTATAGAAGTTTTTAATGAGTGCAGTAAGGATTTGGGAAGTCAACTTATAACTCAGTACGAAAAGCTACAATTAGGTCCTAATGAAAATATTTTTAACGTTCTTAAAAAAGCTCGTATCAATGGCCTTATCTCAAGTAAAGACTTGCAAAAAGCTGACTCAATGGCTTATCAAATCGCTTATGCTTTGCAAGCAGCACAAGAAAAAACAGGGGACTTGATTGCAATTCCTTGGGAAAAGATCGATAGCACAGAAGACCTCTTTGCCTATTTAAATTTCGTAATACGATCAACAACCAAGAGAGAAGATCTTTCCTCTCAACTTTTCACTGCAGCAAAAAAATTACTTAAAAACATTCCTCGCACTGAAGGCGGATTAAAAAGAGGGCTGCTGGATAGGCCAAACCATCTAAGCCAAGAAATAGAGTCACAACTTTCCCCTTTATTTTTAAAAAAGAATTTTCATAGCCCCGCTTTCGATTTGATAGACCAATTGCTTGAGGAAACTCAGAGCTCCCCAGAAAAAAGTAACAAAGCATCAATTGAGATTCTGTGCTCTTTTATCAGCCAAGAATACAAGAAACAAAACACTCCCTCTAAGGAGCTATTAAGGGAAAAACTCGATGAACTCAAACTTCGTATTAAAGAAGAACAGCATGAAAATTTTACTCAACAAGACTTGAGTATTCGCAATGACTTAACTGCTATCCTTTATAACCTCATTTTAGAACATTATTTAAATAAGGATAC
Organism: Chlamydiales bacterium STE3; assembly: GCA_011125455.1. Lineage (NCBI taxonomy): Bacteria > Pseudomonadati > Chlamydiota > Chlamydiia > Chlamydiales > Chlamydiales bacterium STE3. Next base: position 11,063 of record VKHO01000052.1, read on the forward strand.
TTCATTGGATGATTTCTTAGATGATTTATTAGAAAAGATAAAAAAGCAACTTAACGCAGATGAATCGCTTAAAATGGTTGAGAAACAAATAGATGAAGATGGTGGAGTAAAAGACTCTTTTTATGATCCTGTTCTAACTCCAGGTGATTATTTCATCACTCTTTTTTGGCAAGAGTTTCATGACCAGTTGAGGAATCTTTCCAAGCATAAACTTCCCTCTGACCCTCTGGGGGATTTAGCCTGTTTAAGAGTTTTACATGCTGTAGCGCCTTACGAGAAAAAATTCATCGATAGGCAACTTGAAAAAGTTTTAAAGGATAATTATAAAAAAGTGTCCAGGCAAAAATTAGAAAAGGAATTGAAAAGTCGCCTTGAAAAGTTTACAGGTAATCTCTAAAAATTTTACCCTAGATGGGGCAACTACAATTGGAGTTAGCCCCACGGTGGCTGAAACGCCAATAAGAGGCATCTGAAGGACGAAGCTTAAAGAAGTATAGAGCTCAGGAAATTACTCTTATTCCTTTGTACTAACCGGAACTTTGCCAGAAGGTAATCAATTTTAAAGAATTTTCAGAAAGACCAGAAGCTGTCCTAAAACCTAAAATTTGTCGATACAATACGTTTAATTATAAGTCTTATCATTGATAGATAACACCAACCTTAAGTCATTTGTAACAGGCTTTCATAATCTTTTGAGAGCCTTCTATAGCAATCCCTCTAGGAAAAAGTTCTCTCTACAATCCATCTTCTCGGCGATATTTTTCCTGGTATCTGACTTCTTTTCGCAGTTTGTAGATCTAGGCCCTTTTGGGGACAAATTTGCTTGAGAGGATAACCACTACATGCTTGATCCTCCCAAACTTTTTGAATACAAGGAATATAAAATCTTTTTGCCAGCTCTCTTACTCCTTGATTAAATGAAATGGCTAATTGAGATCGTCATAAGAAGCGCTAAGGGATTCAAAATATTGCCAAGAAAATGGGTTGTAGAGGGAACATTTGCGTGATTTGGGGGACACAGAAGGCTTAGCAAGAATTAGGAATGTTGAAAGCTAATCTGTGGGCAATTTCGGTGAAAAAATAATTTTGAAGGCACTCTCTTATTTTTTGGTGCCAAGGTAAACTCCCAGTATTGTCTCTCACTAAACTCACCTATCAGAAAAATTGCCATTAAAAAAATTCATTAAGAATTATCTTGTAAAATAACAATCATTGTTTTTTTATTAATTTTGCTAAAAAGCACGCCACAACTTTATTAAGCTTTTTTAAAGGTAAATATAAAATAGGATCAACTATGGATGTAAGCACCCGTTCTTACCAAAGTTTGTTGGAACTTCAGGACTCTCTCCTTACTAGGTTCGATGAGTCTTCTTCTTTTTCCGCGGAAAGTTTTGCCAAAGACATTGATACAGTTATTGCAAAGCTATGGAATAATCAAAATACTGCACAAAAAAGCTCTGAAGATCTTTTAAAAATGCATAAAATTACAAAAAAAATTTTCACAAAAGGACAGGGAGAGGCTATTTGGGGAAAACTTAACCCCCAAAGCAAAAGCTTTGTAAGAACTGTTCATCCCTACCTGATTTTCACAGAAGATCCAGGTACTCAGACTGATCCCGCTTCTTTAAGACGAGGATTTCCTTCCCTTTTTACGTTCCCCGACAATCAAAGTTTTAGGGTCACACTCACAGCTAGCGACAAAGTCCAATACGGTTTTAGATTTACAACTCACTACTTTTTCAGACTAGCCGATGATCCATCTACAGAACTTATTTTTTACTGGCTCAAAGACGACTCTACTTACTTTGATTATAGAGAAGGACTAGGCATTTCTAAAGGGCCTAAAGATGCTGTAAGCAAGAAGGGGCACCGAGTAATAAGAGAGGTGAATAATTCACGTCCACTAACTCTTAAACATTGGTTGAAGGCTAAGCCAACAAATGCAATGCTACAATCCGTAGCGCAACAAATTATTGAGATTTTTTATCTTGAAAGAGAGTTTGGGATAGAGCTTTATGGTGGTTATGATCGTTTGCCTTTTATTATTTTAAATAACCAAATCTATCCAAAGCTAGATTCATCCCTTGCTTTTTTCCCCGGTTGTGAATTTAGACATCCCTTAATGATAGAAAAATGCAATGACTTCAGTCGATACTTAGGAAGTCAACTTATAGCTCAATACAAAGAGTTAAAAACAGGTCCCAATGAAAATATTTTTAACGTTCTTAAAGAAGCCCATAGCAAAAAACTTATCTCAAGTGAAGACTTGCAACAAACCGACTCAATGGCTTATCAAATCGCTTATGCTTTGCAAGCAGCTCAAGAAAAAACAGGGAGGTTGATTGCAATTCCTTGGGAAAAGATTGATAGCGCAGAAGGCCTCTTTGTCTATTTAAATTTCGTAATACGATCAACAACCAAGAGAGAAGGCCTTTCTACTCAACTTTTCACTGCAGCAAAAAAATTACTTAAAAACATTCCTCGCACTAAAGGTAGATTAAAAAGAGGGCTGCTGGATAGGCCGAACCATCTAAGCCAAGAAATAGAGTCACAACTTTCCCCTTTATTTTTAAATGAGAATTCTCATAGCCCCGTTTTCGATTTGATAGACCAATTGCTTGAGGAAACTCAGAAATCCCCAGAAAAAAGTAACAAAGCATCAATTGGGATTCTGTGCTCTTTTATCAGCCAAGAATACAGAAAACAAAACACTCCCTCTAAGGATTTACTAAGGGAAAGACTCGATGAACTCAAACTTCGTATTAAAGAAGAACAGCATGAAAATTTTATTCATCAAGACATGAATATTCGCAAAGACCTAACTGCTATCCTTTATGCTATTATTATTATTGAATACTACTCAAATAAGAAAACTTCAATTATGGCTGCTCTTTATTCTTTAATTTTTGAATCCCCTTCAAATAAGAATACTTCGCTTGATGGTTTTTTAGACGATTTATTAGAAGAGATAAAAAAGCAACTTAACGAAAATACATCGCTTAAAATGGTTAGAAAACAAATAGATAAAGATGGCAGAGTAAAGGACTCTTTTTATGATCCTGTACAAACTCCAGGTGACTACTTCATCACTCTTTTTTGGCAAGATTTTCATGACCAATTGAGAAATCTTTCTGAACATAAATTTGCCCCGGACCCTCAGGGTGATTTAGCCTGTTTAAGAACTTTACATGCTGTAGCGCCATACAAGAAAGAATTCATCGGTAGGCAACTTGAAAAAGTTTTAAAGGATAATTATAAAAAAGTGTCCAGGCAAAAATTAGAAAAGGAATTGAAAAGTCGCCTTGAAAAGTTTACAAGTAACCCGTAAAATAATGCGGATTAAACTACTACCCTATTGAGGAAAATTTGGACGACATTCAAAGCATTGAAGATCAATTGGAAAACAGTGTTTTAGATTCTTTTGAAGAAATTAACTTAGATCCACCTAAGAAAGCTTCTCTTCCTGAAGAACTCTATATCTTCCCGCTTACGAGGCGTCCTTTTTTTCCGGGTATGGCTGCGCCGATTGTTATCGAACCGGGTCCTTTTTACGATCTGCTTAAAATTATTGCTCGCTCTAAAGACAAGTGTGTTGGATTATTTCTCTCTCAAAGAGAAGACAAAGACATTTATTCTGTTAAATTTGATGATCTTTACAAAACCGGTGTAATGGCACGTATTTTGCGAATTATCCCCATGGAGCAAGGGGGTGCGCAAGTTATTCTCAACATGGAAAAAAGAATTAGATTTGTTGAGAAAATCCAGGAACGCAAAAATCTAAAGGCTAAGGTCGCTTACCTCGAAGATCACATTGAAAACACCAAGGAATTGAAGGCTTATGCCATCAGTATTATCTCAACGATTAAAGAGCTCCTCAAACTAAATCCATTGTTTAAAGAAGAGTTGCAAATTTTCCTTGGCCATTCTGATTTTACAGAACCCGGGAAACTTGCCGACTTTGCCGTCGCCCTGACGACCGCTTCGCGCGAAGAGCTGCAAGAAGTCTTGGAAACACTTGATGTGCAGGGGCGTATTGATAAAGCACTCCTATTGCTTAAAAAAGAACTCGACCTAAGTATCCTGCAAAATAGCATCAACCAAAAAATTGAATCGACTATTTCTAAAGGGCAAAAAGACTTCTTTCTTCGTGAACAGCTAAAAACGATAAAAAAAGAGCTTGGAATTGAGCGCGACGATAAGACGATCGAAAAAGAAAAATATGAACAGCGTCTCAAAAGTCGAAAAGTACCTGCTGATGTTCAAAATGTGATTAAAGAAGAGATGGATAAGCTGGCTTCTTTAGAGCCTCAGTCTGCAGAATATGCAGTTTGCCGCAGCTATCTTGATTGGTTAACAATCATCCCTTGGGGTATTTATAGCAATGAAAATCATGATCTCAACAAAGCTTCTAAAATCCTCGAAAAGGATCATTATGGCCTGGAAGATATAAAACAAAGAATTCTAGAGTTTATTAGTGTTGGCAAACTATCCGGAGGGGTCAAGGGAAGCATTATCTGCTTAGTAGGCCCACCTGGGGTAGGAAAGACAAGTATTGGCAAAAGTATCGCACGATCGTTAAATCGCAAATTTTATCGCTTTTCGGTTGGAGGCATGCGTGATGAAGCAGAAATTAAAGGACACCGCAGAACATACATCGGAGCGATGCCTGGCAAACTCATCCAAGCATTAAAAACCTGCCAAACAATGAATCCCGTTATCATGCTCGACGAAGTGGATAAAATGGGTTCAAGCTATCAGGGAGACCCTGCCTCAGCTCTACTTGAAGTCTTGGATCCAGAGCAAAATGTCGAGTTTCTTGACCATTATCTAGATGTGAGATGCAACCTCTCAGATATTTTGTTTGTCGTTACGGCCAACGTTTTGGATACAATACCAGAGCCGCTCAAAGATCGCATGGATATCCTTCGACTATCTGGGTACATTCTTGAAGAAAAAATTGAGATAGCTAAAAACTACCTTATTCCACACAACAGAAAGCAAATGGGCTTAAAGGCGTCCGATATTGAGTTTAGCAAAGACGCTCTTAAGTCTATGATCAATGGCTATGCAAGAGAAGCGGGTGTGCGCAGTCTTGAAAATCATATAAAAAAGATTTTACGCAAAGTTGCAATCAAAATTGTTCGTGAACAAGACTCTCATGCCAAAGAGCAAAAAAAGGGATCTCGTAAAAAAGATCAAGAAGACCTGCTTATAGAAAGCAAAAAGCATAAAGTGACGACAAGCAACCTAAAAGAATATCTTGGCAAACCAGTCTTTACAAGCGATCGCTTCTACGAGAGGACACCGGTAGGCGTAGCGACAGGATTAGCATGGACAGCAATGGGAGGAGCAACCCTTTACATTGAAACGATTAAGGTTGCTGCAGAAAAAACGGAAATGAAGTTAACAGGGCAAGCAGGTCAAGTGATGAAAGAATCTTCCGAGATTGCTTGGAGCTATCTCCATAGCGCTCTGCATCTTTATGCTCCTGAATATACTTTTTTTGAAAAGTCGCAAGTACACATTCACATACCTGAAGGCGCTACACCTAAAGATGGCCCCTCAGCAGGAATTACCATGGTTACCGCATTATTATCTCTTTTGCTTGATACGCCTGTCCTCGATAATCTTGGGATGACCGGAGAATTAACGTTGACGGGAAGAGTTCTTCCTATAGGAGGGGTAAAAGAGAAGCTCGTCGCGGCAAGAAGATCTGGCCTAAAGACAATTATCTTTCCTAAAGAAAACTTTAGGGATTATGATGAACTTCCAGAATTCATCCGTAAAGGAGTCGATGTGCGTTTTATCGAGCACTATGATGAAGTATTGGCGATTGCCTTTCCAGATTTAGAAGTTTGAGTTTTTTATGGATGAGTCATGGAATCAAGCCTTTAAAAAAAAACTTCTAAACCCTGAAGCTATCAGTTCTTCTGTTGAGGTGATACGGAATAAAAACAAAACGATAGCCACTCTTAATGGATCATTTGATCTTTTACATGCAGGACATCTTCATATTATTTATGAAGCCTCTAAGCAAGCAGATATCCTCATCGTAGCATTAAATACGGATCGCTCCATTCAAGAATATAAGAGTCCTCAGCGCCCTCTCATCTCTTTGGAATACCGGCTGCAGATGATGGCTGCTCTTAGCTTTGTTGACTATGTCACTTGGTTTGATGAAACAGACCCAATTCATCTGCTAGCTAAAATAAAACCCGATGTGCACGTCAATGGGTCAGAATACGGAGCCAACTGCATCGAAGGTTCTACAGTGCGTCAGAATGGAGGCCATCTACATATCGTTTCCCTTATGCCTGGCTTGTCAACTACTGAGATAGTCAATAAAATTAAAGCGATCACTTAATCGAGGTAATTATGAGACTTCTTTGCACTCTAGATAATGAACAACAAGGTATCCTCCTTTCTCAATTTTTGAACGAACATCATATCGCTAATAATTATGAAGCAGAGATTAATAAAGACTGGGGAAGTGACAAATATGGTACGATTACCGCAAAAATTTGGGTGATTGACGAAGATGCTTTTGAGTCCGCAGAATATCTTTATGAGCAATTTAAAATAAATCCCCCTCAGCCAAAGCTCATTCCTAGCATTGTTGAGCCTATCAAAGAGTATGTGTCTGAGGAGAAGGAAGAAATTAAACAATACATCTCTACTAAGCAGTCTTTTATTACGGGTTACCTTTTAATTTTTTGCTGTGTTTTATTTTTTGTGGGCGAGTTAACTACTCCGAAGCATTCCTCCCCTTTGTCTTCTATCCCTTTAACTCCCCTCATTATATCTCCTGTAAAAACCCTACTGCTTTATGATTTTCCAAAGAATTATGAGCTGGTAAAAGAATTCGCAGCCCGATATGGCGTTGATGTTTTGCAAACCCCCCAAGATCTTTCTCGGTCAGCAAAAAACCTGCTTAACACCATCCAAAATACCCCTTATTGGCAAGGTTTATACGATCGGATTCTTTCCCGCGACAATGCCCCGTTAATTAACGCCCCACTTTTCGAGAAAATTCGACAAGGACAATTTTGGCGCCTTTTTTCACCTATACTTTTACATGGCGATCTTTTACACCTTTTATTCAACATGCTTTGGCTCTTTGTCTTAGGAAAACAGCTAGAGGAAAAAATAGGTTCTTTTAAGTACCTCCTGCTCATTCTTATAGCTGCTGCGTTCACCAATACCGCACAGTACATGATGACAGGTCCAAATTTTCTAGGTTTTTCAGGTGTACTTTGCGCTATGCTGACTTTTATTTGGATGAGACAGCGTAAAACCCCATGGGAAGGGTACCAACTTCAGCAATCGACTTTCTCTTTTATTCTAATTTTTGTCTTTGGCATGCTAGGTTTGCAAATAATCTCGTTTGGATTAGAGCTCTACACACAGCATCTCACAAATATCTCGATTGCCAATACAGCGCACATTTCTGGCCTTTTAATTGGGCTTCTACTAGGCAAAACCAATCTATTTACCAGGCAATCATGACAGCCAGAGATCTCATTATTTTAGGTTGCTCAAGCCAGCAACCCACCCGTTTTCGAAACCATGGAGCCTACCTTGTCCGTTGGAATGGAGAAGGCTTCCTTTTCGATCCAGGTGAAGGAACACAACGCCAATTTATCTATGCCAATGTGGCACCAACCTGCATCACGCGTATTTTCATCTCTCATTTTCACGGGGACCACTGTCTAGGATTAGGCTCCATGCTTATGCGTCTAAACCTCGACAAAGTGACTCATCCCATCCACTGCTACTACCCAGCATCCGGAAAAAAATACTTTGATCGTTTAAGGTATGGAACAATGTACCATGAGATCATAAAAGTGGTTGAACATCCTGTCCTTAAAGCAGGGGTTGTCGAAGAAGGCGAAAACTTTAAAATTGAAGCAACCTTTTTAGAACATGGGGTCGAAAATATTGGTTGGAGAATTACCGAAAAGGATACCCGCAAATTTGATGCTAAAAAGCTCACAGACCTTGGAATAAAAGGGCCCATGGTGAGCGAACTACAAGCGAAAGGTTTTATAAAGATCATGGATAAGCATATTTCACTAGATGAAGTGAGTTGGATTCGAAAAGGTGATGCTTTAGCCGTTGTGATCGACACACGTTATTGCCAAAATGCTATTGATATTGCGAAAGATGCTCGCATGCTGCTGTGCGAAAGCACCTACCTTGAAGAACATCGTGACCTCGCACGAGATCATTACCATTTAACGGCTAAGCAAGCTGCTACAATAGCTAAAGAAGCTGGAGCTCAAGAACTTATTCTTACCCATTTTTCTGCCCGCTACATGTTTTTAAAAGAATTTGAGAAAGAAGCAAGGACAATTTTTCCCAATACTCATGTTGCTGATGATCTGCTGGTTTTCCCTTTTCCCAAAAATCCCAAACAGCAGAATAGTTTTCTCAATGAATAGCTCTCTTGTTCAGCAATTCTTACACTATCTTCAATTCGTTAAAGATGCCTCCCCGCATACGCTGCGCAATTATTCCCTAGATTTAACTGAATTCATCGATTTTAAGCCTAATCAGCCCATTGATCGCAAAGTCATTAGGGAATTTTTAGCCCAACTGCATGAGGAGGGTAAAAGCAAGAGGACCATTGCACGCAAACTTTCCAGCATTAAAAGTTTTTTTAAGTTTGCTTGTATCAATAGCTTAGTGGATCACGATCCTTCAGAAGACTTAGATAGTCCTAAAATTGATAAAAAAATCCCTCCTTCATTGACATATGAACAAGTTGAGCGGCTCTTTGCACAGCCAAAAACAGATACTTATTTAGGCCTTCGAGATAGGACCATCATGGAATTATTCTACAGTTCCGGCTTGCGACTGGGGGAGCTTGTGGCCTTAAATAAGCAAGATTATGATCCTCATACTTTCTTAATAAAGCTTAAAGGGAAAGGTAAGAAGGAACGTATTGTCCCAATCACCCAAAATGCTTCTAACTGGATTCAACGCTATCTTCGTAATTCTGAACGCTACGAAATAGACAACGAAGCTCTCTTTCTTAACAAACATGGCGAAAGGCTCTCCTCACGTTCAGTCGATCGGAATTTTAAACAATATCTTAAGAAAAGTTCTCTTTCTGCAAGGATCACTCCTCACACAATTCGACATACCATCGCCACTCATTGGTTAGAAAATGGTATGGATCTAAAGACGATCCAGTCCCTTCTTGGTCATAGTTCTCTATCCACGACAACAATTTACACTCAAGTTTCTACAAAATTAAAAAGAAAAGTTCATCAAGAATCCCATCCACGTGCTTAATTAACTGATCTTAATTAAAAATTAATAATATTTATTATATAATATTTTTTTAATTTATTTGGTGAGAAATGTTTAATGTAGATCCTCCAAATTCCACCCCCGACACTTCAAAAAATTCTTCAAATTGGAAGGGATTTTCACGCCCATTGGCTATTGCCAAGCGCATTCTTTTAGAAGGATTTAGCCTTTTAGCGAATTGCCTGCCCTTCAAACGTCTTTTTAAAAAAAATTCCTCTTCACAACACCAAAAAGTAACGCGAGTCATCCAAAAGTCTCATCTTGCAACAAAGCCACAAACCAATAAATGCAGTGCCTCCCTCATAGATGAATTAATTGACGCCCTGGATAATAGAAAATCTATTGGACAAGATAGGCTTGACCGATGCCTCATCGGAAGTCAAGAACCAGACGGCTGGCTTCACGAAAAACAAGAGCCAGGACTTTGTGGAATGCATGCCGTTAATAATGCTATTGGAAAGATCATTGAGACAAAAGCAGCATTTCGCCAGAAAGTTCTCACTTTGCTTAACGAAATAGGATTTTCCGTTGATGCGATGCCAGATGGTGAGTTCGGTGTGGATGGAGAACAATTGCGCAGAATTCTAGAAGAGGGAGAGCTAGGGATCCAAACAAAAACCTCAAAGATTTCTGACTTACCGGGTTTTAAAAAAAGTAAAGCGAACGCTCTAGCTAAGCATGTAGGAAACTCTCCTTGGTTCATTCTTTATCACAATAATCCAGAACCTGTTCCGATGCCGCGATCAAGAAAAGGTAACGCTACTTACCCCATTGCAACAGGCCACTTAATTGCTGCTCGAAAGGATAATAACAACCAATGGTGGATGATAGATTCACGTAATCCTGGAATGGTAGATATCCCTCTAGTCCTTCTACAAAAAGACTTCCATTTAATCGTCCCCGAAAATATATTAATTTAGGTGTTTCTTTTATAGGTGCGTCGCTGTTTTTTAACTGGAAGAGTGGGCCTTTCTCCGATCCACTGTAATTCTTGTTTTAAGCGCTTTTCCAATTTATCAACGATCTTTAGCTCCCTCACTGTAACCAAAGAGATCACTGCTCCTTCTTTTTCAAATCTTCCTGTACGACCGGACTGGTGAAAGTAAGTATCGATATCATCAGAAAGTTCAAAAATAAAAACATGAGAAACGTGAGAGAAATCTAAACCTCGTGCAGCAACATCTGTTGCAACAAGAATTTGGACACGTTGCGTACGAAATTTGCTCGTGATAATGGTCCTCAGCGATTGCGATAAACCAGCATGTAAGAGATCGACATGCTGAAAGTGATCCTGAAGGAAACGGCATACTTCTTCTGCTTGAAACCGCGTTGCACAAAATACAATAGACTGCACAGGGTTGGATTCTTGAATTAACTTCGCCAAATAATTCAACCTTTCAAAGTGTTTGCAAAAAAGAAATTGATGGTTGATCTTTGCTGGATGAGTTTCCTGTAAAGAAATGCTCACCGGCTCCTGCATATGCTTCGAAGCAATTTCGTGAATGATTTTAGGCATTGTCGCAGAGAAAAGAAGTGTTTGATGTTTTTGGATCAAACATTGAACAATAAATTCAATGTCTTCAATAAAGCCCATACTAAACATCTTATCAGCTTCATCGAGAACAAAAATATTGACATGAGACAAGTCGATATCTCTCGAATAGATAAAATCGATTAGCCTGCCAGGAGTTGCAATTAAAAGCTGTACACCACTTTGTAGCTTAGATTTCTGCATCGCGGCATCCTCTCCCCCAAATATTGCGAAAGCTTTTACCCCCTTATACTTGCCAATCTTCTGAGCTTCTGTTGCATATTGTAGAGCTAGCTCTCTTGTAGGAACCAAGATAAGAGCTTGGATGAGAGAAGATGTAGAATCAATAAGCTGGCAAATGGGTATGGCACAAGCAGCAGTTTTTCCAGAACCTGTTTGGGCACGAGCAATAAGATCTTTTTTATTTAAAATAATAGGGATCGTCTTTTGCTGAATGGCAGAAGGACTGCTAAAATTCATTTCTTTTAAAGCTGTGAGAATAGATTCATCTAGACTTAACTCGGAAAAAACCATTACTTACTTTGGCCTCTTGTATCAAATTCAAGTTTCCACGTTTGATTATCTTCATCAAAACAGTAAAGCTCTAAAATGCCTAATTCTGTAATTTTTGATTTTAAGCGCACTTTCACGAGGGGATGTTCCAAATTATTTTGCTCTAGTCTTGTCTCGATAGAATGTAGTTCTGTCAATTCTTGCCTCCAATTTTTTACTACGGTTCCCACTTCTACCTCAACGCCAGTAGACAATGTCTTAGCAGGCAGGCTAAAGAAGCGAAAAGTTGCTGTTTCACCGAGCAGAAGGGTAAAATGGTGTTTTGGCAGCTCGCATTCAGTACCTTCTTCCATCCCAAAAGGAACTATACAGTAAGCTTTTAAGGGAGGTTCAATCCCGGGGACAGCGGGCATTGCATCTTCAATACCGATAAAATAACTATGGCTTGCCCCACCTTTAATACGCATCGTATGCCCAGCTCTTGCTAGCCCATATGCTGCTGCCCCACGGCTGACAGCGAAGTCTAAATCCGCCCCGGGAAGCTCTTTGACTTCAGGTTGGTTAAGTTGAGTTGCCCAATGGTTAAGCAATGCTAAAATTCTATTCCGAAGCTTTTCCGCTTTTAATGTTCCTCCATTAAATAGAACATAATTGGGCAAGACAAACTTTTCCATGGAAGCCTCAGGTGCTTCAGAAAGAGTAAGAAATCTTGCCAATTGTGCAGAAAGACGCGGATCTTTTACATAGGGAAGTCCAATCTGTTGGATACCATGTTGTCTCTCGGGCTTGGCATGCTCACTTGGAGCAACGATTGGAGCAAAACTTTCAATAACAATTTGCAGTACCTCGACGATGTGCAGAGTCGTTTTTATCGAGTTGCCAATCAGCTTACTTCCCCTTCCTTGTACAACTACTTCCATGGTCTCAGGAGGATCTTCAGAAAGAAACTGCTCTTTTGCTTTACGGCAGAAATGATTTAAAAAGCTAAATTGCCAATCGCTAATGGATTGCCCTGCATCTTCGAATTTCTGCTTTACGTAATAAGCGAGGGCGAGATCAAAATTATCACCACCTAACAGCAAATGCGAACCCACCGCTTTGCGATTTAGCAGTAAAGAGCCACTTTCTTCGCACACTTCAATAATACTAAAATCGGTTGTGCCTCCACCGATATCAACTACAAGGATTTGGTCCCCTACCTTTAAAAGCTTTCTCCACTCTTCTTTATGTAAATCTAGCCAAGAATAAAAGGCAGCTTGAGGTTCTTCTAATAAAGCGATTTCGGGGTATTCCACATTTTTGGCAGCCTCTAAAACGAGCTGACGGGCACTTGGGTCAAATGATGCAGGCACCGTGATCAAAATCTGCTGTTGTTGAAAAGGTTCATGCGGATTTTTAAAATCCCATGCCTCTTTTAGGTGCTTTAAGGCTTTTGCAATGGCATCCACGGGGCTTATTCTAAGGTCTTGAAATTCCTCATGCAGCGGTAAAATCTTTTCTCTTCTATTAATGGCAGAATGACTTAGCCAAGATTTTGCAGAACTAATAAGGCGGTGAGGGACTTCTTCTCCGCGATCTCTGGCAAAAGCTCCTACAAAACCATTGCTACAAGCAGCCCAACCCCTTTCTTTTTGCTCTGCCTTTAACTCATCTGACAATGGAAAATAGATGAAAGAGGGCAAGCTGAACTGCTCTTCAAAACCATTTTTTGTCAATTGAGGAATTGCAAACTGTTCGATAGGAGTCGAATTATCTGCCTCAGTATACGCAAGAGTGCAATTTGTTGTTCCTAAATCAATACCAATAATTTTTGTTGCCATTGTATTTACTTTATTTCTATTTCTGCGGGACACAGGACTTCGCTTCTAGACTCCATAGATTTAGGTAGAGAAAGTTTGTGAGCTTTCCAACCTCTATGAACAATAATACCTTTAAATGGAGGTTCAATCACTCGACCCACTAATTTGAATTTGTCCGGATCATAGCTTGCACTAATTTCTATTTCTTCGCCTTCATTTTGATCAATTAAAGGGCGAATTGTGACGGTTTCTTCAATGAGCTTAGCGCAATCTTCGTGGATTTTTCTAACAGAAGCTCCCACATCGGCATCGCTAAAATTGCTAATATCTTCTTTTAGAAAATCGATTAGTCGACCATTATTTTGTAGCATGCTAAGCAATTTTAGATGTTCATAATGTTGTTGCATAGGTTTTACTTCCGCTTTTTTCTCTTCTAAACGACTGGCAAGCTCAGGATTCTTCCAAATTTTAAAAAAAGATTTTATGGCAATTAAAAAAGAATTCATTGTTGATCTCCATAGATATTAAAAATGGAAGGCATTAAGTCAAACTGGCTTAATACTTCGTAAACTAAAACTGCGCTAAAGAAAACCACAACAAGGGTAAGCAAAGGTTTACCACCAGGGACTTTAAATTCTCCCTCATAGCTAAGCTTATATCGACCTATCCATACCATTAAAGCAGGCATAATCCCATTGAGTATCGTGTCGCCATAACCTCCAGATGTCTCAAGCGCGATGAGGAAAGCCCTTTCAAAATAAATGGCGAAAAATAGCGTAGGAACAATCACAAGAATGGCCAAACTTAAGTTTCCCACGCCTTTTTCCCTAATTTTTAAGCCGTCTGATAGAAAATCAAACAACCCTAAACCGATTCCTAAAAACGACGTGATAATCGCAAAGAATGCAAAGTATTCAGCAATCGATGCAAGCCAGTATCCGTTCACATGACTTCCTAAAAATTGCGTTGCAGGCTCACCTCGTAAAAGGGCTACGATCAGACCATTGTCTCCTTCTACAGGAACAATACCAAGAATGAGCCATTGCCAAATAAAATAAACAATAAAGGCAATTGTGGTCCCTGCTATAATCGCAAAACGCAAAGCACGTGCATTTCTTTTCAGAAGAGGTGTCAAGCTCGGAACCATTGTCTGGCAACTGAAGGAAGTTAACAGTAGAGGAACTGCCAACAGAGCTGTTCGCCAATTGCTGTAAGTCAAGAAGGCGGGCTTTATTTCGCCGATGCCAACACCAACTAACGCAATATAAGCGCCGATCATCGCAATAAAAAGAAGGGAATTAATTCTACCGACAACGAGGTGACCACCATAAAGAATTGAACCGAAAATGAAAACAAAAAGAGCGCAGCTCCACCCCTTGGATAAAGTAAAACCAAATAAAGCTTCGATAGAAGAAGCGATTTGAATCCCTCCTCCAGCAGTATAAGCGACAAGTGAAGCATAACAAATAAAAAGATAAAGAATCCAAGCAATCGCTTTCCCTAAAGGTCCTAGGATTCTGGAGGACATGCTAATGACATGAACGCCTTCTTCCATCCACAAACTAATTTCTATAAAAAGTAGTGAAGTGATGGTCATAGCCAGCCAACACAGTCCCATCATCACGATTGAAGGGATAAAGCCGCTCAACCCTGTCGCTACAGGAAGTGCCAACATTCCACCGCCAATGCAAGTCCCGCCAACCAAAAATGCTGCCGATAAAACTGTTCCTTTGCTAGGAGTTCCAATATGAGTCATGAATTGCCTAAATTATTGAGATGAATGATATACACCCGATAGAGGTGATTATCAGATAAAAATTTCACATAAAGCTTGGGAATAGAGTATAGAGGAAGAGGGAAAAACTCTGAAGTATTTCTTTTTTACAGAAACTTGTTTTTAACACAGGATGGGGATGATTGCATTTTGCAGCCCCCCGGTTACTTCCACCTGCCCTGAAGGGTGTAGAATTACATTGCACTCTAAACGAATCCCAAACTCATTCGGAAGATAAATGCCCGGTTCAATTGAAAAGCAGGTATTGGGGAGTAGCTTTCTCCAGTCATGCGTCTCTAAATTATCCATATGTGTTCCAGGGCCATGCTCCATCTCGTCAATGCTATGACCTGTACGATGGCGAAAAAAATTTCCATAGCCTGCGCTTTTGATAGATTCGCGGCAAAAATCGTCGATTTCAAATCCTCGCAAGGTCTCACCCCTACCATATTTTTCTCGAATAAAGTGTAAGGTTTTATCCCTTGCCTCTTTAACCGCTAAAAAAACTTTCTGCTGTAGTTCAGTCGCTCGCTTGCCGACAACTGCCATTTTAGTAAGATCAGCGTAAACAGCGTGTGAATGATTCTGTTTACATCCGAGATCTAACATGACAATATCCTCTTTTTTAATAGGAGCAGCTGTTTTTTGAGAAGGAATATAGTGAGGATCTGCAGAATTTTGATTAACAGCGCAAATGGGAAGACAGTCTGTGATACAGCCAATTTCGGCATATTTTTTTAAAACAAACTGTTGAATATCATATTCGGTAATAAGAAGTTTTTTTTTGATACTTTCTCTAATCAGCTCCCATACTTGCTCAAAAATTAATTCCAGGTTAGCAGCGGCGTAATAGTGCGATGCTAGCTTTGGCTGATCCCAGATTGCAGCAAATTCCTGCAAAACAGCAGCCGAAGAAACCACTTCAATTCCTAACTTTCTAACCAGATCGACAGTTCCAGCATCCACTTTGGAAATTTCAGGTATTGCACCATCAGGTGAATACTCCATAGCAACGCGTTGGGCTGACCTTAAAACACAGCTTAAATGTAATCCCAGCTCCTCCCAAGAACTATAAGATAAAGTTTCTCCCGGCAAATGACTAAGGGGATTTTCTATACGATGAGTGATTTTTTGAATGGACCCATCTTTGCCAATCCAGAAAAAAAACCTGCGTGTCAACAGCTGATCGTCTGGGATGTTTAAAAAGCTACATCCATAGGAATTACTGCGTCTAAAATCATAGATAAGCCAACCATCAATCTGCTCTCTTTGAAGAATTTTCTGTACTCTAGCAATTTTATCAGTAAAGCCCATATGCATTATCACCAGTTAGCCGCCAAACTAGCAGATAGAGAAGCAAATTCTCCCTAATCTATTGATCTATCTCTTCAGTATATATCTCGTGCGTTTTCAGGCAAAAGCCCAGCACTCTCAGCAATATAGACGGTACAATAATATCTGTATAGAGAGGAACTTCAGCATTTTCAGAAGACTACTTTGAGGGTGAAAAGGATCTGCAAATACCCATATGCTTAAGCCTTCCAGAGGCACTTTTCGAAGATGGTCATAAAATCGGATACACCAAATCCCAGAATAGCATGGGATAAATTCACCCCGACCAGCCCTCCTTGAAAGAGATACATTGGCCTATCTTTATCAAATTTTGCTCAAAGAAGCTTAATGATACAGGCATTGAAGGATTGCAGAAGCTGCCATAATACGGAGAGATTGGAAAGGCTCATCCATTTTTTCGATTAAGAAAGGCAAACATTCCGCTTGCCCTATTCTTCCCATTCCTTCGATAATTTGTTCTTTCATTTCACGTTGTGCTGAGGGATAAGCTTGCTTTAATGCTTGAATTGCCCTTGTATCGCCTCCCCATAATGCTAAAACTAAAGCAGCTTGAATCCTAATCTTTGGGTGGTCATCATCCACTAAATCTCGAACGATTTCGATAGCGGCTTCCTCCCCCTCTGTGAGTAGCATTGCAGATGCAAGGCCTGTTATTCCCCAAGAACGTTCCTTCAAAAAAGACTGGAGCGCATTCTTAGCATAAGGATGCTTCATCATGGCTAGAGTGCTAAGAACTTCTAATCGCACAAGTTGATTATTAACTTCGGGATAATTGCTTATTAAGTACTGATGTTTAACATCACTAGGAGCATAAGCTTTAAAAACATGAAAGTCTTTTGACATCCAGCGCTCTTTGTTCTCCTCGATTCCTTTATAAAGAGCATTTAAACCCTCTTCTAATGCAATACGCTCTTTGATTAAAGCCATCCCAAGATTCATCTTGACAAAAGGGTCTTGCGTTTCTCGGCAAGCTGTCAAAAGGTAAGAACACGCTTTTTGTCCAAGAGAAGCTAAAGCTGCTGAGGCTAAAATTCTTAAAGGCTGCTTGTCATGTTGTAACCAACTAGTGAATAATTGAGGAATCTCGCCTGGTCGCATTTTTCCAGCTATCCAGGCAGCATAAATAGCAACTTCGGGATCATGATCTTTCTCTAAATCCGCAAGGCGAGAAACCCACCTATCTTCTAAGTTTTCTAATTGCATGCTTCCCATTGCTTGCAAGGCATTCTTGCGGACTTCTGCTTGAGAATCGAAAAGCAATTCACCTACTATATCCAGATTGTCTTGACTTCCCAGATGACCAATAATCATCGCGCTTAGCTTTCGCAAATCTCCCCGATTGCTACGAGACAAGCTCAGCAGCTCACTTCTTTCCATCTTATCAAGCAGATGAAGCAAAGCTTGTGAAGCAACAAATTTTTCTTCCATTGTGGTTGTAGGGCTTGCGACGATACTAATTAAATGCTTTTCTGCTTGCCGTAGCTGCATTTTTCCAGCAGCTTCCAGCACGCCCAGCCGGACATTCCACTCCTTTTCTTGTAACAACATCGTCAAAATCTTATCACACACCTTAGCATCGCGCAATGTAGCAGCAACCTCAACCGCTACCCTTCGAACTAAGGCATTAGGATCATCAAGTGCAGAATGAACAATCTGAACGCTTTTAGCATCTTCTCCATGATGAGCAGCGATCAAAGAAAAGATACGCAGTATTGGGGAGGAGGATTTAGCACCTTTTTGAATCGATCCCCAGGCCATCGCTTCTAATAATTCGCGATTTAAACCATCCTCAGGAAATAAATTGCTGTACTCCTTAAAAGCACAAAAAGCTCTATCTTCGTAGCCCAAATGAGCAAGAACTCTAATGTAGGCCTGACGTAACAGCTTTGAATGGGGATGATTTTTAACAGCTTTTTGAGCTTCTGCTAAGGCAGCACTCTCATCCTTAATAATTAGATGCGCATGAATTCTACGAGCAAGGTCATCTTCCTCCGTAGCCATCATTAGGAGCGGAATAAGAGCTAAGATACAAAAAAAGGCTAACTTTGGCATGTTTGTTTTTTTATTAGATTGCTAATCTCCTTAAATTTAAGATTTTTAGCATCTTCTAAAAGTTCGAATAAAACTGTTTCAGTGCTCGTAACTCTTGCTCCTATATCCCGAAATTCTGCAACCGCAGTGGAAAAATCATAAATTGAGCGAGAGGAAATGGCATCGTTTAAAACGGTAACTTCATAGCCTTTTTGAATCAAATCTTTAGCCGTTTGCAGTACACAAACATGAGCCTCTAAGCCAACTAGAATCCATTGGTTAACATGCAATTTTTTTAGCTGCTGACGGATATCAGTATCCTTCCAACAAGAAAACGTCGTTTTACTATGGTACATTTGTTTTTCGCTTAAAACTTCTCGGATGGGCTTTAGCGTGCTGCCCAATCCTTGGGGGTTTTGCTCTGAGACCAGAATAGGCAATTCCAGAATCTGGCACCCTTCAATAACCATCAAAACTTTATCTAAAATATCGCATGGATGATCAACATAAGGAAAAAGCTTCTCCTGAACATCAACGACAAATAAACCAGCTTTTTTACGGGATAAAGTTGTATTGGCCATTATGCTATGGATCCTAATTTTTTTCCGCCTATAAGGTGGAAGTGTAAATGAAAGACTTTTTGCCCTGCCAATGATCCATTATTGGTTAATAAGCGATATCCATCTGCAATACCATGATCTCTAGCAATTTTCTGTGCTGCTTTAACGACTTCAATCATTAATGGATAATCTTCTACTTCCATAGATTGAATATCTTTTATCTCTTTTTTAGGGATAATCAAAATATGTACTGGGGCTTTGGGATGAATATCCTTGAATGCCAGAACATGTTCATTTTCATAAACCTTTTCTGATGGCACTTCTCCCCTAATAATTTTGGCAAAAATTGTACTCATTGTTCTTCCTTAGCTAAACTTAAAGTCAACTCCAGTGCTTTAAGAGCATCCTCTTTTGTTTCCCAGACAGAAATAAAGCGGCCTTTATGGCAAAAAATTGCCCCAGCAATTCCTGTGACATTTTTTAACTCATCATTACTTAATCCGGCCCAAGCTAAAGGTAGCGGAAAGCGCACTTTCATCCGTTCGTGAGAATTGGGCGGAATTCCTCTTAACTTCCAATGTGATCCTGAGGGCATCACAACAAACAGAGCAGGATGATGCTCACCATCAAGAGAAAAAAAGCTGTCAATCCATGGTATTCCCTTATCAAAAAAAAGATAGCTTTCATTTTTCGACATGGAATCAATCACAATTTGACGGCAAGAGTTTACATAATGGTAGCGTTTCCATAACCTCTTCAAGTGTCCAAGACTGAATTCTAAAGCCTCGTGAAAAGCTTGATCTAGAGCTTCTCGTGACGCCTCATGATGAATTGGCGTGAAATTTGCTACAACTAGCGAATAGGTACAGACTCCTGGCAGCTGCAAGTCTGCCCCATTGTCATGGGCATCTACTCCTAAGACAAGCGATTGGTTAAAAAAATCATATTCCTGGCGATTCAATTTATTGATCTCCAGTAAATACTTTAGCACCATTCCAGCACTGCTAAGCGGCCCAACATAATCAGCTTGGTGATGATCGAAAAGTTTTCTCGAAGGATCATACTCTCCTCCAACATCACATACATACTCACATTGCTGAAGTGCTATAGGATCTCTAGTTCTTATAATTTTATCTTCATCGACCAAATCAAAAAGCAGCAATAAACCGCATGCTGTTACTTCATCTGCATGGAATGTGCCATCGTGAGTACCGATGCTTCTTAATTTTTTTTGCAATGCCATATTGACTGTGCCATAATTTCGAATCCAGAATTATTGCAAATCATGATTTTATGGAAAACGAATAATTTTTTGACTTATCGACAAAGCAATGTTCACAACGATTGCTAAAGCAATTTATTCTGTAAACAATACGACCCTTTACACTAAAAAACTTAAGCAACTGATAACCAAAAAGTTATGTTAATATATTTTTTATCAAATTCTAAGCGTTATTTTATTTTCAACAACAAAAGAAGAAATTTGACAACATCATTAACATTTTTCCCACAATAAAAAGGATCAGTTCCATCAAAAAACTTTATTTAAGCGTACAAATTGCGAACTATCTTTTTTTGCATTATTTTGCCTTTTTAAATCATTTTAAGTATCTTGGCAGGTTATGGAAACATACTTTACTTCACCCCATTTTGATCTTGTGACGCCCGATGGCTGCGTCACAAATTTTACGAGAACTTCTCCAAAAACAGCTGATGTCATTGTTTTTATTGAGAACATCTCTCCGCGTTTCATCGGCTTTCAAATCGATGCGCATAGAGTTATCTTCAATATTAAAAGCACGCTCGCTCAGATCGGCGTTAACGGTATTGGCGAAGAGCTAGAACTCGATCCAGGAAGAGGCTGTGCCCAGATTAAAGTTAAATTAACCGCCATTGGCTTACTTGGCATCGAAATGCTATCCCACATTAAAGTAGGAGCTTACATTGGCAAGTTGTTTGCTGCTGATGAACGCCGCAAAGTACGGGATCCCGATTACCTTAATCGAATGTTCGGGCGTTCCGATCGATGGGGTGAGCCGCTTCTTTCGTTAGGCGGATTACACGGTAGCAATGACCTTATTTTAGATAAAGTTGATGGCTACACTGTAGCTTACCTCACGTTGTTAAACGGCCGAGTCCTCTATGATGACACAATGGAAGGCTTTTTGCCTACGATCGGCAAGTCAATGATTGCTGATTTATCGATGCGAGAATGCCTTAAATTACATCAACAATGGCATCCCGGCATGCCTCGTAACATTGATAATGATGAATTACTACTTGTAAGGACAATGCCACTGCATATTCGTACCGTTTATGCTAAAGTTGTTGATAGCTTGGTCTCTTTCGGTTATCAACACACCTCAGCAAATGTTTTACAGCCCGATACTCAGGCATCAGGAGATATTTATGAATTCTATGGAAATAGCAAAAGAGAGCTGACAGACATTCCCCTTGAATTCTATACACTTGAACCCTATCGGGAATACGTTTTCTTTCAGGATAGAGATCAACTTCAAGCCTCCATAGAGGATAATACGAGTCTTTTCCAAGCTTTTGAGACAGCGCCAGGACCTGAGGAGAATCGTGCAAGCGTTTTCGTTGTTAAAGGAGAGCAGCTCTTAAGCCTCAAAGAAGAAGATTGGATTACAAGAGAACCCAGACAAACAGAATTTCCCGGTCTATCCCAAGGATCAAGACAGGCTCTAATGGTAGAACGCTATATTGAACAGCAACCTTCCTACCCCTTTTTAAAGGCCATTGAAGATGAAAAGATTACGAGTCAGGGTATTCTTCTCACGCGCTATTTCCCTTCCCCCTTAATGAAAAGGATGCTACTTAGCGATCAAGTGCAGCGTTGCTTAAAGCGTATTTATTTCCAAATCCCCTCTTACTCCTACCATAGCTTCTTCTCTGCAGAAGATCGCGCATTGCTTCATGACTTGGAAAAATTCGCTATCCCAGTTTACTGGGTAGATAAAGCAACAGGGAAAATTCTTCGGTATGTTCAAAAACCCGAACGAGATTCTGGAATGTTTGTACCACTTGATTCCGTTGACAAATTTCTCAAATCCACCGTTTTCGGTATCTATGGCTCAAACCTTTTAGAGGGGGATTTCGAAGAGGAATTACGAAAGCTTATGGTAGGCATTCAAGAGATGCGCCAGGATGTTTCCCACCCTCTCTTAGGTAAAAACACTCCCCTTGCTTTAGTAACAGGAGGAGGGCCTGGAGCCATGGAGGTTGGCAACCGTGTGGCAAAAGAATTGAATATTTTATCTTGCGCCAACATAGTCGATTTTCGGCAAACCGATCGTTCTGTAGTAAATGAACAAAAACAAAACCCTTATGTCGAAGCAAAAATGACTTATAGAATCGATAAGCTAGTTGAAAGGCAAGCTGAATTTAATCTCGATTTTCCTATTTTTCTCGCCGGTGGTATTGGCACGGACTTCGAATATTCCCTAGAAGAAGTAAGAAGAAAAATTGGTGCTGTTTTAGCTACGCCTATCTTGATGTTTGGAAGTAATGACTACTGGCGCAATAAAGTGACTACGCGCTTCAAGCTTAATCAGACGACTGGAACAATCAAAGGATCTGAATGGATTAGCAATTGCTTTTATGCCATTCAGACAGCAGAACAGGGGCTAAAAGTTTACCGTAGTTTCTTTGCAGGTAGGCTCCCTATCGGCAAACAAGGGCCTGTTTATGAAGAAGGATTCGTCTCTTCAGATACAGAAGGACTATAAATTACTACAGACCTTTCTGAGATTGCTCGAAATTGAAGTAAGCAGCTTTTAAAAAACCAGTCAACTCGTTCTCTGGAATCTCGGCAGCTGTTTTATTTTCTTGATTAAGAGATTCTAAATAGAGGGGGCGTCCGTTTTTAACGATATTTTGCCAATAATTTCTCGCATAATGTGGAAATTTATTTAAAAATTGCCTCATCCCATTATAGGTAGGACGCGTCAAATTAATTCGATCCCCTTCCTTAAAGTAGTTTTTCCAGCCTATAAATGCTTTTTGGACTTCTTCAGGAACACCCTTGACAATCCTTGTTTCTCTTTCATTAGGTAAATTTTGAACCAAGTCTTTATAATCTTCAGGAGCATTAAGCCAGTTTTTTGGAGACCATTCTTTGCAGTACTCTAAAAAATCTTTAAATTCCCCCACAGTGATTTTCCTGAAAGAAAACTCCTTACTTAATAGACGATTCCAAACATGGTACAAGAAAAGCACATCGGGAGGAGCTGAAATAAATTCTTCTGCTTTTCCCGGGACAATTGTGATTCTCTCCATATATTCAAAACCTGGCAGATAGCCTGTCTTTGAAGTGACGTTTGCTCTCATGTACTCAGGGTTTTGCCAAAGGAAAAGGGAGAAATCGCGATTGGTGACTTGTAAGAATGGACTATCCTTGACAAGTTCCTGCTTTTTTACAAAAAGCCAGCTGCCCCCTCCCCAGAGAAGAGCAGCAAGAGCGGCAATTAACGCAAACCAAAGCCAAGCAGGAAGCGGATTTTGACTTAAGCTATCGTTGATGAGCTCATTATCGCTTATTTCTTTAGCCATACTTAAAAACCGTAAGTTAACCGAAAGGCAAGATAGCTTGTTGCACAGTGGCTAAACTGGCCCTCTAACGAATAGCCATCGTGGTACTCTAAGACAGCTCTTAGTCGTCTTTGTAAACCATTTAATTTACCAAACTCATACCCAAGAACATACGTTGTGTCAACATGCCTTCTGAAATTTGGCTGTGTCCGAAGATAAAAAGCAAAGACTGGCTGTCCATAAAGCTGTTGAGAAGGGCTATAAAAACCAAATCGAGGTAATCTTAGCTCAAAACCTGTGGCGGCATAAAAGCGTTTGTTTTTGAAGGAATTATCTTGATGGACGATAAAACCTAAACCAGAATAAAGCCTAATTTCATCCGTTAAATCATGAGAAATGAAAAAGTCTAAGTATTCAGCACTAGGATTTTTACGGTGAAATCTTTTATGCGTTAAAAGGTATTCATCACCAACATGAGAAGAAATATGAAAACCTCTTAAACGAAACTGCCATCGATCAAATGCAAACGTCAGAGGAAATCCTACATAATAATCTGTATTAATCAATGGAGAGGATTCTGTTATAGGGTCAAAAACGGCCCATATGCCTCCCTCAATATCAATTTGTAGGTCACCACAATAAGGGCCGATATTAATCTGGTGCCATCTGTATAACCCTGCAGTATCTCCAAAGGACACAGCCGCTATATTTTTATGTAAAGCGTTGTCATTAAAGCGCCAGCCTGCCGAATAGGTTACTTGGCGTGGATCTGCCATAAAGGGACGAAATAGTGGAGGTGCCTCAGGAAGCCATTCTCCCCACTGACCGCTATAGTTATTGCAGTACCAGTCACTATAGTGTAATTGGTGGCAGCTCCAATTTGCATGGCATCGAGCTGTGTCAAAGCATTTAGAAGAGCAGTCGGCAGTTAAGTTGTATCCTTTATTATCGTTCTCAGGAGAAGTATCATTTGCCATAATATTGCATGGCAAGAAAGAGAGGATAGAAAATAATAAGCCTTGGCTGGCCAAAGACTGTAGGGATCTTTTTAGGTCCATAATGTTCCTTGTGATGTTTCAATTAAAGCATGTTCTATAGCGAATTGGAAAGTTTATTGGCAAAACTTTTTTCTTACTAGGGAGGTTCTTTAAACCCAATCTTACCCCTAAAATTTTACCATAAGCCTATTCGCTGCAATGAAAATAATTATTTATGATAAATCATTTACAACTAAAAATAATAGGACAAATTTTCCTTCAAAAAATCGTTATCAATTGATGTAAAAGTTATTTACTTGCGCGCTCGCTTTGGCCACAACCATGTTTAATGAATGACTGTTATTCACCTTTCGTTAGCTAAACTTCTTTCTGTAGAGTCAAAAAGTCTATTACCTAAAAAAGGGGGCAGATTATGCCAAAATATTTATCCTTAGATAATTGGCAATCAAAAAGGCTGCCAGCTATACTTGGACAAGTTACATTCTGAACCTTCAGTGCTACCTTTCTTCGCTTCAAGTTATAAAATATTCAAACAATACTTCCTGGTACATCTTAATTTTAATAAGGTTTATTCGAATGCCAAAATTTCTAATGAGACCTTGGTTAAACTAAGAAAATAGTTGAGAATTGCTCAATATTAAAGTTGGCATGCATACTTGAGGAAAATCCACACAACAATCTTTTAATTTTTGAGCGTTTAATTCTTTTAACTTACCTTTAACAGAACATCCCCTCAAGCAGAACTGACCAATAAAAAAAGCAATCCCTTTCATGTCGCTAGGATTGGAGCAAGCTTTCCTGGAACACTTTTAGCCTATCAGCTCATTATAAATGCACAACATTCATTTGCCTTGCAATTTTTGAGAAACAAAAAAACTCTGCGAAAGGCATTTTATTCGGGTTATATGTTAAACGTGTCCATACATACTATAAGTGCTCTTCCTGACCAACCGGAACATTTCTTAAATTGGCTAGTGCGAGGGAAGTGCCAGTAGAAGAACTTAAGATTACTCTTTTCGAGATCTGAATATCGATCCAAGCGCAAATGTCCCAAGGAGACTTTATGGGCTTTATTTATAGGAAATTTTGATTGATGCTACATTGTTAGCAAACATAAAAAAAATCGATATGCGCATTTTGCATTGTGGGGTAATCGATTTAAATTCTCAAAAGCCCTTTTCAATTATTTGTAACGATGGGACAACACATTTTGCCACTATCTACGTTTTGGAATGCGGCATTTCTAGTAATAAATCATTTCCTTCAGTAGCCAAAAACGAATTTTATTTTATCCATTCAATGCGAGGCTGGATGTGTTAGTCCTACTAGAAAAAAGCAGTAAAAAGACAAAATCTTTGTGCTTGTGTACATCTTGAAATGAAAAAAATCCCCCCCGCCTCTTGCCTTTCCCTCTCCTCGTAAAGGCAAAAAATTTACTAACAATTTTTCGGCAAGCAACTAACTAAGCTGAAAATCAAGGATTCAGCTGGAGGCATGTGCTTGACGAGATACATTCTGATCTATAAAGTCTTTGGCACCCACTTTGATACTAGGGAGAAAAGAAGTTGCTCCCCTTTCTTCCACTTTGAAATCGTCATCGCCACCATATGTCGCATATTGATTTAGAATTAGCGATTAGACTTAAAAAACAAAATCG
This sequence comes from Chlamydiales bacterium STE3, assembly GCA_011125455.1. Taxonomy (NCBI): domain Bacteria; kingdom Pseudomonadati; phylum Chlamydiota; class Chlamydiia; order Chlamydiales; species Chlamydiales bacterium STE3. Next base: position 37,145 of record VKHO01000052.1, read on the forward strand.
TTTTGAACATTTAGATAGGCTATTCAAAAAATGTTCAACCAAGAAAGAAAGGCCTTAATGTAATGGTTCAGTTAATCGATAAGAAGAGGAGCATTCTCGCGGATTACCTTATTAACTGCGCTAACTTAATCCGCCTATTTTGCAAAATTCTTCGCTCTTGATTCAACATCTTATCGCAAAAGAACTGCTTTTCCTTGATGATTTGGGATTCCGCACCGCTGTCGATTCAACATGCTTTATTGGTGGGAGACATTGATGACCAATAATTTGCACTAGGGCAGATGTTATGTGACGTAGAATTTGAGGTAACCGCCATTCTTAAATTAAGAGAAAATTGCAGAAAAACTGCACAAATTCTCTGCAAAAAATTTCTTTTATGATAGAAGGAAAAAATATGATTTTTCACCGCTTTTTCCATAGGGATTTAGCTGTTAATACATATCTGATTGGTGACGAAAAAACAGGGATCTGCGCTGTTGTCGATCCAGTTAGGGATATAAATCAAATTATAGAGTTTTTAAAAATTGTCCCTCTAGAATTAAGGTACATTTTAGAAACACATGTGCATGCGGATTTTGTGTCTGGTGCCAAAGAGTTAAAACGAGCATTTGCTGATAAGCCTGCCATTTATTGCTCTGAAATGGGGGGAAGCAAATGGTTGCCTAAATATGCGGACCATCCGGTACGTGATGGAGAAGAAATCGATCTGAGTGAAGCTCTACGGTTAAAAGCTCTACACACACCGGGACATACACCTGAACATCTTATTTGGCTTTGTTTTGATGAGAATAAAACCTCTACGGTTCCGCGCTTCATTTTAACTGGAGATCTTCTTTTCGTAGGTAGTGTTGGAAGACCTGATCTACTTGGTGATCAAGAATTTCAGAGTTTAGTGCCCCAACTTTACCATTCGCTTTTTGAAAAGATAGCCCAGTTTCCGGATGAAGTAGAAATTTTTCCTGCACATGGTGCAGGTTCATTATGTGGCAAAGCGATTAGCCACCGCCCCTCCTCTACTTTAGGGTATGAGCGCCAACATAATGAGAGTTTTCAGAAAAAGGAACTATCTGTGTGGATAGAGAACCTAAAAAAAGATATGCCTACCGCCCCAAAGGCTTATTTAAAAATAAAAGAAATAAACACTGGAGATCCCAAATTTATGCAAGAATTATTTGAATCCTCTCCAACAATTTCGCCTGCTGAGTTTACGCAAAAGTTATTTATCGACGTCCGCTCTCCTGAGGCTTTTGCAGCGAGGCATTTAAAAAACTCTATCAATATTCCTATTAAGGGTTCTTTTTCCTCATGGCTTGAAATGGTTTTGGTTCCTGAGGATGTTTTTTCTTTAATAATTTCTTCAGAAGACACCTTAGAACCTATTAAGAAGATGCTTGCTGTCGCTGGCTTAGAGAAATTAGAAGGTTATATTCTTTGGGAAGATTTGACAGATGGAGGACCTGACTTGATTACTTCCTTGCCATTGATTTCTCCTGGGCATTTTCAAAAGAGAATGGTGATTGATGTAAGAACTCCTTCTGAATGGCGCTCCGGGCACATAGAAGGAGCAAAGCATATTGAGCTATCCGATTTACAAAAGTCTCTCTCTAAACTTTCCAACAAAGGTCCAATTGCCACCATTTGCGGAAGTGGTTATCGATCTTCAATAGCAGCTTCAATTCTTAGACGTGCGGGCTTCAGCGATGTAGCAAATATCCATGGAGGGATGCAAGCCTGGAAAGAAGCAAAGCTTCCCATCATAAAATGATTGATCTTCACAAAAAAAAATGCTACGCTATTGAATTTTCCAAAGGGGCAATAGCTCAGTCGGTCAGAGCAGCGGACTCATAACCCGCTGGTCGCTGGTTCAAGTCCAGCTTGCCCCATCCTTTTGGACACATCTTATAGTCCGCTAGGGTAGTAAATAATTCACACGCCTGTATAAGTAGGTTTTTGCCGTCTAATTTTAAGTTCTGAAACACAAAATTCAAAAGTTGGCGTTTTTCATCCACTTCAGAACTCTCGAAGACCTCTCTCGCACGAGCTGCTAAATTCATTACCATGTTGGACGTGACATAAAAGTTATGATCAGCCTTTTCATGTTTAGTCATTTGTTCAATGATCTCTGCCTGAAGAGCTTTGTAGTTTTTAACCTTATCGAGATACATCTTCTTGTCAATCAAGCCGTCTAACTTATCATCATACATTTGATTGACTCGTTTTTGGATGCGATCTTGCTCTTTTCGCAGAGCAGTTAAGCTTTCAGTATGGAAAAGGCTTTCAGATTCGTAGATCTTCTGGAGATAGCTTGTTACCTCCGCAATTTGCTCTTCACTTAAAGCACTATGAGCAAAATGCTGAGATAGCAATTCAACCAATGGTTCCTTCCGTATATAAACTTTTTTACAGATTCTCTTGGCATTCGTGCAGCTGTAGTAAATGTAACGCTTTTTATGGATTTTAGGAATGACCGCACAACCACAATGAGCAACTGTAATCATGCCTCGCAGAATAAAAGGCTCGCTAATCTTTTTGTGAGGTTTTTTATGATATCCTGCGGCCACGTCCTGGACTTGCTGGTATAGAGCTGCTGAAATAAGAGGTTGATAGTGATGTTCTGCCAATCCATATTTAGCCCTCATCATACCGCAATAAAATGAGTTTTTAAGGGTGAAGTCTATTTGAGATTTAGCTACCTTTTTTCCTTTTCTAGTGCGCAACCCAAGTTTTTCGGCTTCTTCTGCCAGTTTTAGGAGGGAATAGTTACCTGTTGCTTACATCTCAAATAATTTAACAGTGAATAGGGCTCTATCAGGGTCGGGAATGATCGTCTTTTCGCTTTGTTCATCCAACACATGAAGGTATCCTAATGGAGATAGACCAATCCAACTGTCACTTTTCACGGCTTGCTCTTTGCTGCGCTTGACATTATCGCTCAATTGAAGGACATAGCTACGAGCAAACATAAACCCCATATCCCAACATAAAATATCTGCAGAATTGGACTTAAAGTTCAATATAAGCCCTTCTCGCATGAAGTGGATTTCGACCTTACCTTCTTTACGTAATTCCTCTAAAACCACCGATTCTTTAAAGCTGCGTTGAACTCGGTCTATAGTGTCAGCGACTAGGATGGTTGTCTCTTTGGATTTACAAATTTGTACAAGGATCTTTTCAAATTCTTTGCTAGTGTATTTAGTGAATGATTCTGTGATCTTAAAAAATTAATCAACAGTGAGTTCTTTTCTCTCGGCATATTCTCGTAAACGGCGCTCTTTAGCAGGGATAGACTGACCCTCCTCTTGTTCCTTTAACATACTAACAAAAAACGCAAACATTAAATTAGTTTAGCAAATAAAGAAGTATACTCATATTTGAAGAAACCGGTGAATGATTTCAGAGAAAAAGTCTTTTTTACAGGCATTTAGCAAGTATGCCGTTTATATCTTTTATACTTTTTACGGCTCCCAGTCAAAAAGGCAGGGTATTTCTTTTTAGCAAATGCAAGATCATCCTATAGACTGTTAAAAAAGCTTGATAACTCGATCGAACTTATTCCCAAATATGCGGGGGAATTAAAATGACAGATTTATGCTTTTCAAGTTCAACATAAAGATTTGATAGATCATGATTAGGACTATCTATATCTTCTTTATCGGTTTTTAGATGTTTAATACCCGCTATCAACACTACTTTAACATCTCCGAATCCAAGGTTTTTTTTAATTGTATCTATTTGGCGCAAAGAGGAAATCATTGCCTCTGTACGCTGAGGAAAAGTTTTCTTAATTGCCCCTTCCTTTATTGAATTTTTTTTTAATTCATTGTACTTTTGCATTCCGTCTATAACGATTTCATTTACCCTTGCCCATTCAGTAATCAGCTCAGAAAGCAATTTACGCTTTTCTGCTTCAAGAGTTATGAAAATATTAAATTTAATGTTCTTGTCTAAATGGGCTTTTAAAATTCCTGGAGCTATTTCATTAATTTTTTGAGACAAAATACGGGATTCACTTTCTGTTTCTAAGACATTTTTAGCTATTTGATCGAGAGCATGCTCTGGGGTTCCAATACTTCTTAGGAGTTCTTCAGAAACATCCCATCCTACAACAGTAATGTTATTTTTATAAGATGGATCCAAAAGTCGAATGTTTAAAATACCATCTTTAAATTCATCTCCTAGGATTTCGCCAGATTCTAAGCCTTCATGGAGTACAATAACAGGACCTTGGGAAGCAAGATAGTTAATGAGGGATGCTTGCATAATATGGCTTTCTTGGTCCGAATGTTCTTCAGCAACCAAATAAATTGATGCATCTTCAGGGGATTGAACATTAAAACGCTTAAACTCTTTATATGGACTTAAGTATTCAGAAATTCTTTGAAGTATTATAGAAAAAGTTTCAGAATTATAAGAATTAAGGACAGAAGTAGCTTGATTCATAGCAGTCTACACTAAAATTAGGTTAAAAAATAAATTAAATCATATTAATTAATAATTGCCCATAATTTTAAATTTGCAAACCATGCATTATAGTCTTGAGTAAACTCAAAAGTTTTCTAAATGCGTTCAACCAACCCACTTTTTCCACAATACGTTTACAACATTCTTTTGCTACTGCGCAAGTATTACGCCATTTTTACGCACTCGAGTGCATTAGACTGACACCAAATAGCACAACACCATGTCTTTTTTCCTTCAACTTTCCCTGCTTTCATTTTCCAAGTAATTAATTTCAAAAACAGACAACGCATTATCCAATTTCGCTTCAATTGCGTGTAAAATGCGTAATTTGCTCGGTATTAGCAATAAGGAGGTGCTAGCAACTATCCCGATGCAGATACAGGCAAGATCCTCAAGCATGCCTTATTGATTTTAATCGCTCTCGATTTTGATGAGGCGGACAAAAAAGCTTTTGTTCAAATGTTTTGCTGGTCTTCCACCTTTTGTTCGATCCGGTGGTAAAAAGGGGTTCTATTAAGATTCCCCTCTTTATCTGTTAAATCACCTGGATAGCGCTTTCTCATGTTTAAGGCCGTGCTGTGTGGTTTTATCTTGCGTCCAAGGGCCATACTTAAAAATCTAATTGGTAAACATCTAATTAAAATAATATTGATGTTAAATTTTTAAAATTCAATTACACTAACCCTAACTCAATAGTCTTTACTGCTTAAATAAAAGGTGTATCAATGTCCGGCAATACCGTATCATGTGCGTCGCAAAGCACGCCTTCCCCCTATCTCTGCTGGAGAAACAGAACCGCGGAAATTAATTATTTTATCTCTAGTGCATTCCGAGCGATAGTCGGCCATACCAAAAGCTGCTGGGGCATATATAATGGAAGCGATACTTATGGTATTGGAGGCATTAAAGAACATAAGTTCATGCGAAAACTCATCCGAGAGGCACCGCCAAAGTGTAAGGATTTTTATGCCTTGGATATTGGAGCAGGAAATTATCAATGGGGCCGCAGCCTCGCTCAATATTTAAATGCAAGAGAAGATCTTCCTAAAGATGCCACAATACATATCATCGGAATTCGCGGAGAGACGAACTTGGACAAAGCCGTAACAGAGCTAGGGCGTTGCAAGCTATATGAGTTCGGTCAATTTCAAATAGAGACACTCATAGACGATTTCCAAAAGCGTGGACTGCCGCTGGAGAACAAGGTCGATTTAGTCGTTTCACGCTGGTGTTTTCGGCATCTCGTGGACCCTGTCGGCACATTCACACAAGCATATGATCTGCTTCGCCCCAAAACGGGACATTTTCTACTAGATGGGTTTTTCTTCCTCTATGAAAATGAAAGTATGCGCGACGAATCAATCGATTTTAATGGGAGGATGATTCGGCTCTGTCTTGAAACGCGCGCTCCATTCCTGACGCGCCATTATGACGATGAGCGTTCGCTAGACCATTTTATATTGAGCAAACCAAATGCTGATTCATGTCATTTACACAAGCAGTATTTGAGGGTAGAAAACCCGGGCTGGAGACGGCAGATTGGAGCAAACGCTGTAACTCGATTTAAAGAAATCGAAGAGAATGAGGTAGAGATCACTCCATTGCTTTGGGAGGGTGAATATCGCGGCGATAAGGACATGTACGAGCGATTGAGGCAAAACGGTTTGCTGGATAGATCTGACTTAACATGGGGGCCTCTTCAAGACAAAGATACCGACAAAAAAACACCTCCATTCCATATCGCTATTGCTAATGGAGATAAAGAAGCTATCTATCGCTGCCTGCAAGAGGGATGTGACATTAATGAGTCTGATGATATGGGATCTACCCCATTGCACATAGCAATTGAGCACAACAATTATAAACTCTTCTTACGGCTACTGGGAAAGGGGGCGCTGATAAAACTTTTTGCACGTAAGCATACGCCTCTACATTTAGCTATGCAGTACGATTTGAATGGTCATTTTATCACAGCTCTCATCGCAGCAGGTGCTGATGTCAATATAGAGCAAAAAGGATTTAAGAGATCTAGAACGCCTTTAGAGTTTGCTATTAAGTATAAAAATGTTAAAGCGGTTGAGTTGTTGCTGGCAGCGAAAGCTATTGTTAATTATAACAATCGCCAGTCACTGGAGAGTGACTCAGCGTTTTCTTCAATCCACCACCTCCTTCCGAAGAAATTGAGTGAGGTGGAAGGATTCGGTACTATAGTGGATCATATTCAAAAAGGAGATCGGGTACTCTTGACCTACCCAAAAAGTTTTTGGGGTTATAAATTTAAAAAAGCAACTCAATTAGAGGAAGAGGAGAAACTCATTCGAGTTACAGTGAACCCAGAAACCCACCTTTTGGACGATGACAATTATAAGGAGATTGAAGATAGGAGTGGTTGCAAAGGAAAGCTGGCCTACATAAAAGATACACGCAAGGTTCCCCACCTCAAACTGCGATTTGGCTACTAAGTAACTCTGGCAGATGCATATGAAGTACACTAGCTGCTTGTTCAATTCTCCTTCCAAGGAATCAAGCTTTTTGCCGAGAAACAGCTTTTAATGTATGAAGTCTGTAAAGCGTTGGGGGAGAAGCCCAGGATGAGAGATAAGTTATTGTCGCATAACAAACTACTAGATGCCCTATTGACACCTTACCTGTTAAGATAAAAAGTTGGATTTCTAGCCTCGTGGATCAAAATTAAACCTGATTATATTGCTGCTACTTTGGGTGTTCAAATCGGTAGCTTAATTGGGAGAAAAAAAGCTCTAAGATTGAGACGACGATCCGACCGTTGAAAAGCTTAAAATTTTAATATACGAAGCCCCTCAAGGTATGCTGCTTTTGTTGAGACAATGAATTTTCAAGCTTTAGAATTTTATGAAAAATGTGGCTTTAAGCTTGAATTTACTCGCACTGGATATGACCATAACACTTCCCTTCACTATCTGAGAAAAGACTTCACATCTAAGGAGCTGAAGTGATACGAGTAGGCGCTTATCAAATTACTCCTTCAAAAAGAAAAGAAGAGAGAAAAATTCAACTTCAAAACGCATTAGCAAGAGCTGTTGTTGAACGTCTTGACTTTTTATGTCTGCCTGAAGGCTTTCTAACTGGCTATTATGCTGAAGAAAAGCTTGCTAAGGAAAATTCTCTAGAGGTAGGTAGTGATATTTTTGAAGAATGGTTAGCTGAGTTTAAAAATTATAATACTACTGTCATCGTTGGTTTTAATGAACAGAAAAATAATAATATTTTTGACTCTGCCGCTGTTATTGAGGCTGGTAAACTTTTAGGCATTCAAAGAAAGCATCATCTTTATCACAAATACTTTACTGCCGGTTCTTCTTTTTCAGTTTTCAAGAGCAAAAAAATAACTTTTGGCATAACGATATGTCTGGATACTAATTATTTCGAACCTTCTCGTATTCTTTCTCTTCAAGGGGCTGTTATTCTATTTGCCCCAATGTGTAACTTAGTTCCATTGGACCATCCTTACGCAGTAAGGCCTCCCTATTACAGCCAATTTGTTGCTCGTTCATTTGAAAACCGTTGTTGGTTGGTAGCAGCTGACTGGGTTTGGACAGAAGATGGAAAAACAATTTGTCCTGGCAATAGTGTTATTTATGATCCTGATGGCAAAGAGATGGTGCGAAGCAAAGAAATGAAAGAAGAGCTATTGACTGTCAATATTCCCAAGGATCGACTGTTTACCAATAAAGGGTTGAGGTTTAAAGGAAGTGATGTTCTTGTCCAAAAGCTACAGGACTTCAGGAAGAGCTATGAAAGTTGAGCGCGGTATAGAGCGTATTATCCTTCAACAAAATGAACTTTTAGCTCTTGTTCAAAGAGCTTCTCCTAATTGCACTCATATACAAAAGTGGGGAATTTTAACTAGATAGTAAATAGTCGACGAGTAACTCTAGACAGATTCTTTTCAACCTATTTTAAGCATTGAAACCCAAAACTCAAAAGTTTGCGCATTTATCCAATTTAGAATTCTCAAAGATTTCATTAGCACGAGCAACCAGGTTCATTACTATGGGGACTAAACCCCTAAATCTAACATAAGCTAGAAACTATTACGTTATATGTCTGTGGCATATGAGCTTCCCAAGATTCGGGCGAAATAATTTTTTGGAAAATCCAACCAAGGACAGGGAAACGACTAAAACGCCTGGCCCAAGGATGCAGATAGGAGTAATTTTTTCTTCTGACCCGTTCGTCATACTCAGGAGTACCAGCTGCCTTAAAAATAACTTGATTTTTGGGGGCTAAGTGAAATCCAAACGCAGAAGGTCCTAGATAACGAGGAAAGGGGTCTTCTTCACAGAGAAAGCTTAGATGTTGTTTACCAAGTATTTTTTCGTAACTCATAGCTCCTTCTTTATCAAAGACTCTCATGGTGCTGTAAGTGAATACATGTACCGAGTTATTAGAGGAACTTTGTTTTAGAAACAACGAGGTTAGCATAGCCAGGGCAGAGCCTCTGCTGTAGCCTTCCACAACAAATTTCCAGCCTTTTAATGAGATGTCTGGGTTCTGTGATAAACTTTCTAGGTGTTGATTAAGCCCTTTTTTAATCTTTTGAAAAGAGTTTATCAAGGCTGCGTGGGCCTTTCCCTTAAAATAGGAGCCTTCTTTGGGCTCTGGCCATTTCTTTTTCCAGAAACATAAACAAGAAAGCAGCTCAAGAAAGCTACTCACACTCCCTCGATAGGTAATATAGACAATACGTTTTTCTTTATCGAGCGTAAGCATGCCGACAGGTTTTTTGCCTTCTAGAAGAGGATAGTTTCCATAGCGACCTTCGAAAGCGGCTTGCAACCTATGCAAACTATTTGAAATTTCAGACGCTGAGATCATTGGTTCCTCCTAATTTGACTCACATTTTTTCATAATAGGGAAATTCAAAAGGCGTTTCAAGTCAAGAGTTATGAATGCGCCCCACCTTCTTTGCTTACTCCACGCCATATTTTAAAAAGTTTTTGGCTAGTACGTGTTTTACATGTAAAAGCATTTTTTCGCATTCCAGTGGATTAAACTTGAATCACCCCATATCAATTCCCTTCATTTTTTAATTTTCTTATTTCACTATTCCCATTAATGGTTGTCCCCTCCTCCCTTGTCAAGAAATTCATTAAGATTTCTTTCAAAGGGGTAAAAAATATGCCATTGGATACGGCAACGATTAACAAAAACACAGAAGGCCTATTTATAAACTATCTTCATCCAGTCAGTACAGCTGACTAGCTATCCGTTATCTCATTTTATTTTTATTGATTTTAGAGTATTTTATTTAGCGCGAAGCTCGTCTGAAAGGTAAAAAAACCGCAAAAGAAATCTTAAACTAACTCTTTTCTTTCATCGGTTTCTTGGAAAGCTTTTAAAGTTTCATTGTCACTGATTAAATAATCTCTTAGGCAACTAAAAACTAGGTCTTTTATTCCCATAAAGGCAGCCATTGCTTTCAGCCGCTTATGCTCTTCAGAAGGCATATCTATAGCCATCCTTGCCTGTTCATGATGATGTTGCTGCTGAATAGTCATAGCTTACATCCCTATTTGTGGTTTCCTGCAAACATGCTGGTTTTTGTTGGTTGACATTATTAATTCATGTGTAGTTTCCTGTAAACACGAGGTTTTTGTGGCCTTGTTGCACAATAGCCCTCACAGCATAGAATATATGGTTGCCAACTAAGGCACAGGTTTACCCTAACCCTATGCAGCCTTTAGGCCGCTTCAAACACCCAGTCAAACCTTGGCATTCCAAGTTTATTCATCTTGTTAATTACCATACACTTGCAAATAGCTTCTGTCTTCTGAGATCCCATTGAACGAGCTTTCAATCCATCTCCCAACAGCTTCTTAACCCTAAACATTGCCGTCTCTGCCAACGACCTTTCGTGATAACCCGAACATATCTTCCAAAGTTTTCTCCCCATCTCATCCCCACCAAGTCCGTGAATTGTGGCAATCGCATCATCCCGTTCTTTTTCCCAGCCCGACTCCTGCTTACCTTTGTATACTGCATCTTTTGGCGGCGGGACAATGCAAGTCCCTCCTTTGTCATGGACCTTCTTACGAAATCTACT
>VKHO01000053.1 GCA_011125455.1 Chlamydiales bacterium STE3
AATTTTCTTCAATGAGATGCTGAAAATAGCTCCTCGAATAGGATCGCTCAAATTTTGAAACTAAAAACTTGTCAAGCCTCTCACACCTTTCATGAGGTTCAACAGAAAATACTTGTTCACTAGGGATCATTTATTGCTAGGGGGAAGAGCACCAAAGAGTCTTCCTTATAGGGAAATTCCGGCACGAGTTTTTTTAAAATGCTAAGGATATTGTTTTTTAAAAGGAATAATGCATCAAGGTCAGTATTTACATCGATCATCTTGCCAATATAACGCTGCTGTTGAAATTCCACTTCTTGAAGATAGCCTGGCTGATTTTTAATAAATAAAGAGCGAACGTCTAGGTTAACTTTTTGCAGTTTATCAGCAAAATCTTTCTCAATTTGAAATCCTAAAAAAAGTTCTAATTGGCCCATTTATTGGTTAAAAACTCTATTGCCTTCACGCATAATCTGCTTCAAATGTGCTTGGTCGCTGCGCATTTTGCTCACTATATTCATCGCTAAGCCCTCCATCATGGCATTATAAACCTGTGGTGCTTTTTCTTTTAATTGTGCCAATGTCGCGACAGTTGTGCTCGTCGTGTAACCTCCTCCGCCTGAAGTGGGGGCAGAAGAACCTGAGTTCGCTTCAGTTGACGGAGCTCCTGTAGAGGGAGTGGATACGGGAGAAGAGCTAGTTAAATCTTCGCTCATAAAAAATCCTTTTTAAAAATGCTTTTATTTTAATTATATTAAATTAATTAATTTAATTCTATCACTCTGATAAATTTAAAACACATTTTATTGAAAGTCTCGTAAGCACATTTGAAGATCTTCAAATTTAAATCCCTTTCTTACAAGCTTCGCCACTAGGCGTTTTTTATCTATTGGCTGTTTTGCGCTTTCCTTTGCAATGATTGAGGCGAGGGTTTTTTGTTTCATTTGATGAGTGTAGTGTTTTTTTAAACTTTCCTCAATTATATATCCGGGAATCCCTTTCATCTTTAACTTAATACTTATCGCTAAAGGGCTTGCTTTTTTGCGTATTTCCCCGCTAATAAACCTTTCAATCCACTCCCGGTCATCCAAAAGCTGCTTCTCAGCAAATTCTTTGATGACAAGTGTAACTGCGTGATCGGACACATAGTTGCGCTTTAACAGTTTTTCTAGCTCAAAAGACGAATAGGCTCTGCGCGCAATTTTTCTAAGGGCAAAATTTTTTGCTCCTTTAAATTCCTCAAGGCTCCAGTACTTTACTAATTCTTTAGGCGTTTCAAACACTAGAGGCCATTTTATTGCTTTTGAAGGAACAATAGATTGATGAACGATACACCACTCCTCTTCCTCTTTAACCAAATAATAAAGTTGTTTAACACTGTGAGGTTTGCAATTGAGAATGACCATACTACTCTTTCAAAAGTAAAATTTTCTTTACCTCTCTAGGAGACAATCTCACACCTTTGGCAGAAACGCCTTTTACAAGAACTTCGGTTAAATCATAAACCATTGAAGCCGATTTCTGTTTAATTTTTGGAATGAATTTCAATTCTACCCTAGGCCGGGCAGCACTGCTTAAAAACTCCAGATCCACCCCTTCCTCTAAAAAGCGGTAAAACTTATCTAAAATAAATTTTTCAACAATAAACCTCTTAGCATAAACAAGTTGTGTTGAAGTTTTATAAATAGCCGAAAAAATTGTCTTTTTATCCGCAATACCGACATAAACAACTTTTTGTCCCCTCTGAACATATTGCTTTTCGGGAATATTCATTACGGTATAAGAGCCATCTTTAAACATGAGCAAAAGTTTATCAAAATTTGTGCATTCAAAGGAGAAAGTTCCATTCACTTTCGTCCCCACAAAACCACTTTCTGGATCAAAACCCACTCTAAGAGTTTTTGTCGCAATAGCACGTATATCAATTTGCTCAATTGACTCAATGCGGGTTTTTCTAGCAAACTGCCCTTGGTATTTATCGACAAGCTTTTTTAAATAATTAATTGTAAACTTTTTGATATTTTTAAGATGCTTTTCTATTCTTCCGAGATCATTTTCTAACGTCGCAATTTCATCTTTGTTTTTATCTAAATCAAAGCGAGAAATTCTTCGAATAGGGATACTTAAGAGATGTTCACGGTCATCGTGGGTAGGTATCCGACTTAGCTGTTTATGAAAAGGCACTAAGCTATTTCCTACTGTTTCATGGATCTCATCATAGCTTTTAATGTTTTCTATTTTCTTATAGAGCCTGTTTTCAATAAAAATCTGCTCTAAAGTTTTCTTGAAAATTTTCTCTAAAAGACGTTCTCGCTCTATTTCTAATTCTCTTCTAAGATAATCTTGTAAGCTTGTAACATGAAACTGAAGGATCTCATTGACAGTTGGCTCCCAGGGTAAATTATCTTTAATGACCACAATCTGAGAATTTAGAGTCACTTGACATTCCGTATATGCATAGAGAGCATCAAGGATTTCATGAGCGTACTGGCCCCTTGGCAACTTTATTTCAATTTCGACATTTTCTGCCGTGTAATCATCAATCGCCTCGATTTTGATTTTGCCTTTTTTAGCGGCTTCATCAATCGATCGAATGAGAGATTCTGTCGTAGTTCCATAGCAAATCTCGCGAATTACCAATGTTTTAGGATCTTTCACCTCGATGTACGCACGAAGTTTTACTTTCCCTTTGCCATCTTCATAAAGAGAAGCATCCATAATCCCCGCCGTGGGGAAATCTGGAAGCAAAGTGTAATCACGGCCTTCCAAAATGGCAATTTCCGCCTCTAGCAACTCAGAAAAATTATGAGGTAAGATGTAGGTCGACATACCTACAGCAATGCCACTAGCACCGAGCATTAAAATTAGAGGAATCTTTGCAGGCAAAACAGCAGGTTCTTTGTGTCGTCCATCATAGGAAGGCAGCATGTCCGTCAAATCAGGATTGAAGAGGGTTTCAAGGGCTAGCAGAGTCAATCTTGCTTCAATATACCGTGCCGCAGCTGAAGGGTCACCGGTAAAAATATTGCCGAAGTTCCCTTGGCGATCAAGAAGATAGTTTTTATTAGCCAAATTAACTAATGCTTCATAGATGGGAGCATCTCCATGAGGATGGTAAGCCATCGTCTGTCCGACAACGTTCGCTACCTTATGCAACTTCTCATTATGCATCATCCAGAGCGTATAGAGAATACGACGCTGAACAGGCTTTAAGCCATCGACAACATTGGGGATTGCGCGATCTAGAATGACGTACGAAGCGTATTTTAGATAATGGCGCTGCATGAGTTGCTTGACATCATCCATTAGCCACCTCCTCTTCCTGATTTGGAGCCACTTTTGCTATTTCATGGAGTTCAGCGTCTTCGCTAATTAAATTTTGCATAATAAATGCTTTGCGCTCGGGAGTATTCTTGCCCATGTAAAATTCAAGTGTCTGTTTGATGTCCGAAAAAATTCTTATATTCACTGGCGTCAAGCGGATGTGTTGATTAATAAATTGTTTAAATTCATCCGGAGAGATTTCTCCTAGACCTTTAAAACGGGTGATTTCGACGCCTTTTTTCAGTTTGGCTGCCGCCGCATCTCTTTCTTTGTCCGAATAACAATAATAAGTACGTTCCTTATTTCTTACTTTAAAAAGAGGCGTTTCTAAAATGTACAAATGACCATTCATAACTAAACTTTCAAAATAGGTCAGAAAAAATGTGATGAGCAAATTGCGAATATGCATTCCATCTACGTCGGCATCTGTAGCTAAAATAACCTTACTGTAACGCAGCAAAGAAATGTCGTCTTCTATGTTCAAAGCGCTCATCAGATTGTACATTTCTTCATTTTTATAAAGTTGATCCAGCTTCATGCCAAACACGTTTAAAGGCTTACCTCTTAAAGAAAAAACTGCTTGCGTCATCGGATCGCGAGAAGCGACAATCGAAGCACTCGCCGATTCCCCCTCTGTCAAAAAGATCATGGTTTCCTCACCATGTCCTGAGTCATCACTAAGATGGTACTTCGAATCTCTTAATTTAGGGATTTTAAAAGAAATTTTTTTTTGTTTTTCCTTAGCTTCTTTTTTTACTGCTGCAAGCTCTTTTCTTAGCTTTTCATTAAAAACAATCCGCTCAATGATCTTCTTGGCTATCGCTTCATTTTGATACAACAATTTGATGACAGCTTCTTTAATCTCCTGAACAAGAGGTCCTCTTATTTCTGTATTACCAAGCTTATTCTTCGTTTGTGATTCAAAAATTGGATCTTTTATTTTCACCAGAATCGTTCCTACAATCCCTTCACGAACGTCCATACCTTGGAAATTTTTTTTAGCAAACTCGTTAACCCCTTTCAAAATCCCTTCGCGGTATGCCGACAAGTGAGAACCTCCATCAGAAGTGTACTGGCCGTTCACAAAGGAAAAATAAGTTTCTCCGTAACTTTGTGTGTGTAAAAAGGCAAATTCAAGATTTTTAGAGCGGTAATGTAGGGGTTCATAAAGGCGATCTTCGGTAACTTCTTCATTCAAAAGATCTAAAAGGCCATTTTCAGATTCGATCTTTTCTCCATTAAAATAGAGTTTAAGACCTGTATTTAAGTAGGCGTAGTGCCAAAGTCTCTTTAGAACAAACTCACTTTGAAAGGCATATTTTTTGAAAATTTCAAGGTCAGGGATAAATTCGATATAAGTGCCATCCGGCTCTTTTGTCTTGAATTCCTTTCTATCTTTTAAAACACCTTGCTCAAAATAAGCTTCGACGGCTTTACCTTCACGATGACTGCGCACAAGAAAGTAGCTCGATAAAGCGTTAACAGCTTTTGTTCCCACACCATTTAAACCAACAGAAAACTGGAAAACATCATCATTATACTTAGCACCCGTGTTAATTTGGCTGACACACTCGACAACTTTCCCAAGAGGTATTCCCCTACCATAATCTCTTACAGAAACCTTACAGATAGCCTCATCGAGATGGATGTCAATTTTCTTACCATGTTTCATGATGAATTCATCAACGCTATTATCAATCACCTCTTTAAGCATGATATAGATCCCATCGTCTTGATGGGACCCATCACCGAGTCTTCCGATATACATTCCCGATCTTAGCCGAATATGCGAAAGCGCATCTAGAGTTTTAACAGTGTCTTCGTCGTATTGTTTTGCCATATGAATACTAAGATACCTTTTAATGAAAGTGACATTCTGCCAAATTAGCATAAGGAAGAAAACAAAAAATGTTTCAGATAATCCCTATTACATTTTAAATTCAGGACAAACAGATTGTGTTGGGAAATTTAACTTCTTTAGATTCAAAGGGAAAAACTTTACCCCTGTAAGAAGCGATTTCAATAGGAATTTTAAGCGTTCAAAACTTTAATCAACGATATAAGAAGAAAGAAATATGACAGATCCAGCTTTTTTTAAAGGAAAAAACATTCTCATCACAGGCGGTACGGGGAGCTTTGGACGGGCTTTTACAAAAAAGTTGTTAACGCACCATCAACCTAACAAAATCATCATTTTTAGTCGCGATGAGTGGAAACAGTGGGAAATGAAAGGCTCCAACCCTCTTTTTCAAGACCAGCGCATGCGTTATTTTCTAGGAGATGTTCGTGACTACAAACGGTTGGTCAGAGCTTTTAATGAAGTGGATATCGTCATTCATGCAGCAGCTTTAAAACAAGTTCCCGCAGCAGAGTATAACCCTTCAGAGTTCATCAAAACAAATGTTTTGGGGGCTATGAATATCATCGATGCAGCAATTGAATGTGGTGTCAAAAAAGTTTTAGCGCTCTCTTCTGATAAAGCCGTGAATCCAGTGAATCTCTACGGAGCAACCAAGCTATGTGCCGACAAGCTCTTCGTCGCCGGTAATGCCTATGTCGGAGCAAGGGGCTATCCAACCTTTTGCGTTGTGCGCTATGGCAATGTGGCGGCAAGCCGAGGGAGTATCATTCCCCTCTGGCTTAAGATGATCGCCAACGGCCGTAAGTCCCTGCCTGTCACAGACCCGCGCATGACGCGGTTTTGGATCACCCTCGACCAGGCCGTAGATCTTGTTGTCGATTGTTCACAAAACGCCTTAGGGGGAGAAGTGTTTGTTCCTAAGCTGCCTAGTGTCAAGATCATCGACATCGCTAATGCTATTGCACCAGGGGAGCCCGTCGAGATTCTCGGCGTGAGAGAGGGAGAGAAGCTGCATGAGCTGATGATTGGTTCGGATGATTCGCGCCACACTCTCGATTTTGGTCCTTACTATGTGATTGTTCCTGAATTTACGTTTCAGGACAAGGGGCTGCTGGGGAAGTTCCTAGGCCAGCGGAGCCATCAGGGCCTTCCCGATGGGTTTGTCTATGGGTCGGACACCAATCCCGTCTGGCTAGATAAAGAGGAAATTCGAGCGCAGATCGATCGGTTGTCAAGACATGAGGACTATTAAGAATAGTGATTAGAGTTAGATAAATTTAAAAGAGTTAGAAAATAGACAAAAGAGTTAAAGGGTAGAAGAGTTGGGCTGTTCTGGCTTCGAGTGATCGCGTCCTCGGCTTGGAGGTATGCACCTGCACAACCTCGCGTGCCTGCGGTGCAACCCCTCTTTGCCATACCAGCCGCGGTGGCAATTATAGCCATAAATGGCTAATTGCAATCCTTAGCAAATCTTATAAATAGATTAATCGTTGTGATTGTAATGGATCAGCCAACAATATAAAGATTTTAATCCAGTTAAGACAGTTCTTATCAGCACTATCCAATTAGTCAAAACGCTTCCTTTTTCACTTGGGAAACAACTTTCTTAGCCAATTCATCTGAAATTACATTTGGTTAAATTCTTTTTAAAAATTGCAATTAGCCATTTATGGCTATAATTGCCACCGCGGCTGGTATGGCAAAGAGGGATTGCACCGCAGGCGCGCGAGGTTGTGCAGGTGCACACCTCCAAGCCGAGGACGCGATCGCTCGAAGCCAGAACAGCCCAACCCTTCTACTCTCTAACTTTTCTGAATCTATCTAAAACTAATCACTTTCATTCCCCCCCTAGCTATCCTTCAAATCTTTTAAACCTTCCTCCTATCGCCATTCTTGGCCACTTTTCTTGAAAAACCTCCTCATTGCTAAATGATTTGTTGGCAATAATCAAAGTTTTATTTATAAACCCTTCTTTTGAGAACCTTCTTTCATAGGAGCCTTCTGAAGATGCGTGTGGGGGTCATTGGAATTAACCATAAATTGGCAGATTTAAACTTGCGAGAAAAACTCGCAAAAGGGTGTCAAAGAAGATTTGGCCTT
This sequence comes from Chlamydiales bacterium STE3, assembly GCA_011125455.1. Taxonomy (NCBI): domain Bacteria; kingdom Pseudomonadati; phylum Chlamydiota; class Chlamydiia; order Chlamydiales; species Chlamydiales bacterium STE3. The sequence goes on from VKHO01000053.1 coordinate 7,265, forward strand.
GAAAGCTCTCTGCATGAGGGGCACACTTTTTTGCTATTATCAACCTGCAATCGCACAGAAATCTACTTTAGCTCTGAAAATCTCGCCACCACCCATACCTATATCCTCAGTATTTTAAGGCAAGAAGTGAATGAGGATTTCGAACATAAGCTCTATTCTTATTTTGGCTATGATTGCTTTTTTCACTTATGCCATGTCACAACTGGGCTCGACAGTGCGATTGTGGCGGAAACAGAAATTCAAGGCCAAGTGAAAAAAACCTATGAAACAGCACTCTCGCATCAATCGTTGCCACATGAGTTGCACTACTTATTTCAAAAAGCTTTAAAGATTGCAAAGCAAGCGCGCAGTCACCTTTTCAACGGGAAAAGAATGGCAGAAGTGGAACACGCTGCTTACCAAACAGGTGTGCATTTTTTTAAGGACTTGAATGCAGTTAACATCCTCTTTGTCGGAGCTTCAGAAATCAATCAAAAGCTCTTGAGGTTTTTCTCTACTAAACAACTTCCCTCCATCACTCTCTGCAACCGCACACTAAAAAAAGCTGAACATTATGCCGAAAAATATGGTCTTGACATCCTTCCCTGGGAAGATCTAGGACGGTGGCAGGAATTTGACTGGATTATTTTTGGCACAAAAGCTTCGCATTATTTCATTCAAAAGGAGCAGTTGACACAATATACTTTTTCAAAAGAAAAACTCATTGTTGATCTATCTTTCCCTCGCAATGTAGATCCGAGAATCGCTAAAGACCCGAGAATCATTTTGCTAAATATTGATCAGATAAACCGCATGTTGAAATTTCGCAAAGCCAAGCTCTCACAAAAGCTACAGGACGCTTCTTTGTTGATTGAACAGTCTGCAAGACTCTATGTTGACTTATTTGATGCTAGAGAAAAACGCCTAATTGCTATGGAAGCTGCTTGTGTATAGGCCGGTTCTAAACTGGAGCATCGTGAGCGTAGTGTCGACTATGGTACAGCAAATGCCAAGTCGCTCCAAAGCAGAGCAAACAGCCTAATAGCATCACTTCGATAGAACTAGATGAAGCCAGAATGATCGCTCCAACTGCAGGGATTACACAGCCGCGTATCCCAACAGTGAGGAGATTAATGCTACTAAATGCCGAACTCTCTTTTTCTTTAGCAAACGAGAGCCCTGACATATGCCATCCCATCTCACTCCCTGCTTGCATCACTCCATAAAAAATATAGGCGACATAAAGAAGAGCCAGATTAAAAGGAGCGCAAAGCAAAAGTAAAGGAAACCCGGTTGCCAGCAGTGTCACCAACCCACAAAAATAGTAGATGTTCATCTTGCCAAAAACTCGTGTCCAGATAGGAGAGGCTAATGTAACGCCAACTCCTTTACAAATCGCTAGAGCGAATGACATTTCTGTGTAAGAAAGACGCAATGTATCGACAAAAAAAACAGGCAAGGCTGGCTGCATAATCATTAATCCCGCTCCTCCCAACATAAAACCAATTTGAAAATTGGCAAAGTCAGGACGCTCAGAAATCAATTTCCAGGCCTGTTTCCAGGGCTTGATAATCCCTTCACTTAATTTAAAGCTAAACTTTGATACGGGAGCTTCCATGTCAATTGGGGGGGCAGGAGAAGGAATTCGGGTCAAAAGCCACGTCGAGATGAGCCCAATTAAGGCCATTAGAGGAAATAGTAAACGCCATGATTGTTCAAATCTATCTAAAAAGATACCAAGCAGAAGGGTCATCACAGCGGCTCCGCAATAATCGATTGTGCAAGCATGCCCAAGTGTTCTTTCGCGAATAGTTTCCGGCAGGTTGCGCTTAAAAAGCTCCATCCAACCAGGAATTGCAGCTCGATAAAGCATCATGTAAAGGGCAAATGAAAGGACAATTAACCATGCATTCATCCAAGGGAGAAAAAGAAAAGGTATATAGCGAATGATGTTAGCCCAAATCAGATTAGAGACAATCTTGTCAGGTCGCTGATGAATTGCTTGGCTCCAGTATGGTGCCAAAAGCGAGGACATCGGTTTTAGAGCAACCAGCAAAGTAATTTGCAAAGGATTGATATGCAAATCCTTGTAGAGGATAAAGGCAAGAAGATTGATAAGGGACCAAAAAGGGGTCCCTAGAATGCGTGTCCATAGATAAGCGGAGCGAGTCAAACGTAGTGTACTTGCCAGAAATTGTCCACGATCCGCCATAGCGTTTCCTTGCTTTTTAGAACTCAGCTTTGCCAGGATATCTTGGGAAAGGAATCACGTCGCGAATATTTTCCATCCCCGTCGCAAATTGCACTAACCTTTCAAAACCAACCCCATAGCCTGCGTGAGGAACTGATCCATATTTACGCAATTCTAAATACCACCAATAATTTTCTTTAGCTAGCTGCATTTCCTTCATTCTTGCTTCTAGTAGGTCTAAACGCTCTTCTCTTTGACTTCCACCAATAATTTCGCCGATTTTGGGCATTAGAACGTCCATGGCAGCGACGGTTTTGTTATCTTCATTAGCACGCATATAAAAAGATTTTATTTCTTTTGGATAGTCAGTAATGATGACAGGCTTTCCAAAAAATTCTTCGGCTAGATAACGCTCATGCTCTGATTGCAGGTCTAATCCCCATTTTACAGGAAATTCAAACGCTTTGTTAGCCTTTTCCAAAATTCTTACTGCGTAAGAATAGCTTGCCCTTTCAAATGGTGTATCGACAATAGATTGCAGGCGTTCCACAATACCATTAGACACATGCTTATCAAAAAAGCGCATGTCTTCAGGGCAATGCTTTAAAAGATGGGCAAATACAAACTTGAGATAGCTCTCTGCATTGTCCATATTATCGTTGATATCGGCAAATGCCATTTCAGGCTCAATCATCCAAAATTCTGCAAGGTGACGAGAAGTGTTGGAGTTTTCTGCTCGGAATGTTGGTCCAAATGTATAGATATCGCTCATAGAGCACGCATAAATCTCACCGTTAAGCTGACCGGAAACAGTTAGATTTGTGGGGGTTGCGAAAAAATCCTGGCTATAATCGACTTTTTTTTCAGCATTTTTTGGAACGTTATTCAGGTCTAATGTCGTCACCTGAAACATTTTCCCCGCTCCTTCGCAGTCAGACCCTGTAATAATAGGTGTGTGAATGTAAAGGAAACCTCTTTCTTGGAAAAACTTATGCGTCGCGAAGGCCAAAGCATTGCGCACGCGCGTGACAGCCCCAATTGTATTTGTACGTGGCCGCAGATGAGCAATAGAACGCAAAAATTCAAAAGTATGCCTTTTTTTCTGCAAAGGATAGGTGGTGGGATCGCACATCCCGATGATGTCAATTTGGTCCGCGTGCATTTCCAATTCTTGATTTTTTCCTGGACTTTCCACCATTTTTCCCATTATAGCAACGGAAACCCCCGTTGATAACTTCTCCATTAGCTTTTCATAGTTAGGCATCTTAGCATCGGCAACCACCTGAAAGTTGGAAAGTGTGGAGCCGTCATTAACTTCGATAAAGCTAAAAGTTTTTTGATTGCGAACAGTTCTTACCCACCCTTTAACGGTCGCTTCAGTACCAATCAAAGATGGCCTTCCTGTTTCAGGGTATTTCAGTTGCTTAACTTTTAAGCGCATTCTTTTCTCCATATTGTTAATTAGTAGCCATTTCTCTCAGCATAGCAATCTCTTTTTCCCAAAGCTCAGGACCATCCGGTGTCTCTAAATACATAGGGAGATATTTTGTGCGAGGTTCAGTAACAAGAAATTTAAAGGCATCTAAGCCGATTGCACCTTTACCGAGAGGACTATGACGGTCTACTCTAGAAGCCAGCCCTTTTTGGGAATCGTTAATATGAAAAGCGTAGAGGTGCTTCAATCCTACAATCCGATCAAATTCCTGAAGTGTTTTATCCCACGCTTCTGGTGTGCGGATATCGTAGCCAGCAGCAAAAATATGGCAGGTATCAATACAAACTCCAATAGGAAGCGCATGTTTTACCCGCTCAATAATATAGGCAAGATGCTCAAATCTCCAACCGACAGTAGACCCCTGACCTGCAGTAGCCTCTAAAA
>VKHO01000054.1 GCA_011125455.1 Chlamydiales bacterium STE3
TAATAGATTCACCTTCTCTTTAGCAAGCAGATCCTATCCGCAGCGTTTCTTTCACTTTTGCGCATAAATCTCGTCCACAGGATGATTTATGCAACAAGGCCCATAAGAATTATAACTAGCCACCCAACGTCAAATGAGCTAAAAGAAAAATTTTTGAATTTACAAGTGGAACAACATCTAAACTTCGATAAAATCTGGGAAATCCACAAAAAAGCAATGACCCAAATTAAATAGAGGCTGCCCGAATGAAAACATATGGATTTCTAGAAAAAAATAATCCTCTAGCATAGAAATTATCCAACATAAATTCAAGTATTTATTACCCACCCTTTATCTAATAAAAATTATCTTACGGGTTTCTAAATGACAAGGCCTTTGGCAGATAAGCCTTAGGGAGAATAATTAAAGCCTACGCTAAGCTAAAGTTAATCAATCTAGTAGCTTAAAAGAGTGTTAAAACGTTATAAATAGTAAATGTTCATCATCATCTAATAAGGTCATCCATGAGAGTGTTTAAATTACTTCTGGCTTTTACTTTTTTTGCTTCTACCCTCTGCGCAAAATTGCCTGACATTACCCCCCAAGACGTCACAAGCAAGCTTAACGAGATTATGAAAGCCCACGCTAGCTATAAAACACTTAACTCGGTTGCTGTTGAAAGAGCACTTCAAAATTACTTAGAGGAATTAGACCCAACGAAAACCTACTTTATTGAGTCTGATATCCAAGAATGGATACATCCCAATCAAGAATTGCTCGGTCAATTGTTAGAAGACTACCGTAAAAGTGACTTTAAAACTTTTAAAGCTATCCATGATAAGATGACCACCACGATCCAACGTAGGCATGAGCTTGAAAAACAAGTAGATATGCAAAACTTGCCTAGCCATGTTAAAATAGAGGATTTTAAAGATCTGAAATGGGCACACGATAACCAAGAGCTTCTCAACAGACTAGCCTCTTTAAAAGCACTGCAGATGGAATCTGTATCTAAGTTAAGTGATGAATTAAAAGAAAAATCCCAACAAAGAATCGCCAAACGACAAGCAAAATTTGAAGAAGAGATTCTTACTAACGATGCAGAACAGAAAGAGCGCTACATCCTAACAAATGTCTTAAAGGCAACTGCTTCAGCTCTAGATAGCCATACAGCCTACTTCACGCCGGATGAGGCCGCCCAATTTATGATTAGCGTTCAGCAAAGACTATTTGGGATTGGAGCACAACTGCGCGATGACATTAATGGCTTTACAATTGTAAAAATTGTAGAAGGCGGCCCTGCCTCACATAATAAAGAACTAAAAGTTAAGGATCGCATTATTGCAGTTAATGGAGAACCTGTTGTGGGCATGGATATTGTCGATGCGGTTGATCTAATACGCGGTGAGGAAAATACGCCCGTCACCCTCACAGTCATTAGAGAAGTAGCGGAAAATCAAGAAGACAAACTAGACATTACCCTTATTCGAGGTGAGGTTGTCTTAAAAGAAACGCGCTATGAGTCTTCCATCGAGCCTTTCGGCGATGGAGTGATTGCTTATTTAAAGCTTCATTCTTTTTACCAAGACCCCGAACACTCTTCCGCGGAAGATCTTCAGAAAGAAATTAAAAAATTAAAAGATCAATACAATATCAAAGGGATAATTCTCGATCTCAGAAGTAATTCAGGTGGAATGTTATCTCAAGCCGTTAATGTCACAGGGCTCTTTATTTCAAAAGGCATTGTCGTTTCTATCAAGGATGATGCTGGCCATATTCAGCATCTTAGAAATCTAGATTCTAAAGTAACTTGGGATGGCCCACTGATTATTCTTGTTAATCGAGCTTCTGCTTCCGCATCAGAAATTGTCGCCCAGACACTTCAAGATTACGGGAGAGCAATAGTGGTGGGTGACGATCATACCTATGGAAAAGGTTCCTTTCAGACGTTTACCTTAAATGGCATTAAAAATGCCCCTGTTAACCCAAAGGGAGAGTATAAGGTCACAAGAGGCCGTTATTACACAGTGTCAGGAAAAACACCACAGCTAACAGGTGTGAGCTCAAGCATTATTATTCCCGGTCCTTTGTCAGAATCGGAAATTGGAGAAAAATTTGGGAAATATCCTCTAGAAAATGATTTTATAAAAGAAAATTTTGATGACGATCTCTCCGACATTCCCTACCTTCAAAGAGAACGTATTCGTTTACTTTACAAGTTCGATTTACAGAAAAAACTTAAAACGTATTTACCTTATATAGAGATTTTAAAGAAAAATTCTACCTACCGCATTACAATGGATCAGAACTATCAAAATTTTCTTAAAGAGGTGAAGAAGAATAAGGACATTGAATCCGATAGCACTGAGGAGTTTGGGCAAAATGATCTTCAACTTCAAGAAACGATGAACGTGATGAGAGATCTTATCTTCCTGTTGCATCATTAACTGTTATTTTTCTCCTATTTCAGCTAAACTAGCCAAGTTTAAAGGACACAAATAAAGTTAACGGGTGAAAAATGACAGTACGCGTACGAATAGCACCTTCTCCAACAGGGGACCCTCATGTTGGCACTGCCTATATGGCACTTTTTAACATGATTTTTGCTCGGCACCATAAAGGGAAATTCATTTTAAGAATTGAAGACACAGATCGCTCTAGAAGCCGTGATGAATACGAGGAAAACATTTACAAGGCCCTTTCTTGGTGCGGAATTACTTGGGATGAGGGGCCAGATATAGGAGGTCCTTTTGGACCATACAGGCAATCTGAGCGCTTTGATCTTTATAAAAAGCATGCTTTTGAACTATTGGAAAAAGGCAAAGCATACAAATGCTTTTGTAGTGCTCAAGACCTTGAAGAAATGCGCCTTGTGGCTGCTAAACAAGGTGGAAGACAAGGATATGACCGTCGCTGTCGTAATTTAAGCCCACAGGAAATAGCCGAAAAGGAAGCAGCTGGTCTACCTTACGTTATTCGACTTAAAGCCCCTCTAACAGGCGAATGCGTTTATGAAGACGCAATTAAAGGCCGCATCACCGCACCTTGGGCAGATGTGGATGATCAAATTTTATTAAAATCTGATGGCTTTCCAACCTATCACCTTGCCAATATTGTCGATGACCACTTAATGGAAATTACCCACGTCATCCGGGGTGATGAGTGGATGAGCTCCACTCCTAAACACGTTTTACTTTACCAATCCTTTGGCTGGAAAGCTCCTACATTCATGCATATGCCGCTTCTTCTCGGAACTGACGGGAAAAAACTTTCTAAGAGAAAAAATCCAACTTCCATTTTTTACTATAGAGATAGCGGGTACTTATCCGAAGCATTCCTTAACTTTCTCACCCTAATGGGCTATAGTATGCCAGGTGATAGAGAAATATATCCTTTAGAACAAATCATTGCTGAATTTGATGTTAAACGCATTGGAGTATCGGGAGCAGTTTTTGATGTTCAAAAGCTTGATTGGATCAATCAACAGTACCTTATAAAAAATATTCCCGAAAACCAACTATGGGAACGCTTGAAACAATGGGCATTTAATGATTCTTTTATGCAACAACTCATGCCCCTTATCCATTCAAGAATCAAAACTTTTGGTGATTTTATGGATCTTTGCCAATTTCTCTTTGTCAACCATCTTCACTACACCAAAGAGCTTTTTCAAACGAAAGAAACAACCTTCGAGCAATCTGCAATGATTCTTCAATCTTTGATCTGGCATATGGATGAAAATGAAAATTGGCAAAGTCAAGGCCTGAACAAGGCGTCAAGAGAAGTAGCAGAAATATTTGGAGTCAACCATAAAAAGACTGTCATGTTACTTTTATTTGCATCACTGACAGGTAAATTACAAGGCCCTCCTCTTTTTGATTCAGTTGATCTTCTAGGTAAGGATAGAACAAGAGCAAGGCTTCTAAAAAGCATCGAATTCTTAGGTGGTATCTCCAATAAGAAGCTAGATCTAATGAAAAAAAGTTGGTCTAAGCGTGACTGTAAAAACCTTATTCAATCGGAACCTGTAAAAACTCCTATATAGCAGTAACAAAATCCTCTATGATTGAAAAACCACTAATAGAGGTTTTATTTACTCCACCGGTTGGCTTATAAAATACCGCTAAACTTGGATAATTAACCATTTAATATCTGTGGTTTTGTTGCATGGATAATATTTTTCAATATATTTGCGAAAATGCCCATCATGCAGGCATGATCATGTTTGTGCTACTGCTATTAGCTGGCTTAAACGTTCCCATAAGTGAAGATATTGTGCTTCTTACAGGTGGAGCTATAGTTTCTACTTGCGCTCCTAGTCAATACTTATCTATCTACTTATGGGTTTTTTTAGGATGCTGGATTTCTGCTTGGGAAGCTTTCTGGATTGGCCGTTTGCTTGGCCCAAAACTCTACCATATTAGTTGGTTCAATTGGGCAATTACAGAACAACGCATTTCCAAACTTAGCTATTACTATGAAAAATTTGGCTTTTTTACATTTATTATTGGACGTTTTATTCCCGGAGGCATTCGCAATGCATTGTTTATGACATCGGGAATGAGTAAAATGCCATTTTTGGTTTTTATCGCTCGAGACGGCATTGCTGCTCTTATTTCAACAAGTATTATATTTTATATTGGGTATGTGTTTAGCCAAAATTATGATTTGATTATACTTCATTTTACTGCCTTCAGTAAAATTTTCCTCTCTTGTTTACTAATAATGGCTTTTTTGATTACTTTGGGCATCCTGATCAAAAAAGGACTTAATCGTTCTAATAACATTTAAGATAAATATGATGACTATCCCTAACTGCATTTCTCTACTGAGAATCCCTTTAGCATTCTTTTTTTTACAACAAAATGTTTTTTATCGTTTTTTAGCAATTTTCATTGCAATGTTATCAGATGGTTTGGACGGATTTTTAGCAAGAAGAACCAAAAGCTGCTCTCGCTTAGGGACGACACTAGATCCCATGACAGATAAATTTTTCGTTTTTTTTGTAATGGGTATTTTCATACAAGAGCAACGCTTGTCACTTCTAGAAGCCACTTCTATGCTATGTCGAGACTTCTCTAATATTCTTTTTGCAATCTATTTAATTTTCTCAAAGCAATGGGAAACCTATCGCTTTAGAGCCATTTGGTGTGGCAAATTAACAACATTCTTTCAATTCATTCTATTGCTCGCTTTAACCTATGGCCTAGACATTCCAGAATATGTTTATTATATTTTTATTCTCTTTGGAAGTGCAGCATTAGTAGAATTTTACTTAAGTGGAAAACGTTCCCATCAACAAAAAAGTATCACTTAGGCAATCTCACAACTTACATTAAATTCCCCTCTTCAGCTTTACCCGATTTCTCTTAAAAGTTTATGGGAGGAGCCAATAGACCTCTTGTTTGGTAATCACAAATCAAACACTCTTTTTTGAAGAGATCCATGAAACTTTGCTTTTTTAACAGGTTAGAGTTGAAATGCTCTTTTTGTCGCGCGGCGCGCTCTCTAGAAAAACAGAAAGGATAAGATGAAGGAAATGTGGGGGCCAAAAATCCTTGGCCCCAGAAGGATTTATGCTGGGCTGAGCGAACGCTTTTCTTTTTGTTGTTCGGTAGCTGACGCCTCTTTCTCTTCTAGTAATGTATTGAATTGTTTGCCAAGTGATCGTACTGCAAACATCCAGAAAATGATCACCGCAACCAAAATCGCTGCGACATAAGGGGCACTCCCCGTTACCGAGGCAAAGATCATCAAAAGGCCTTGATGGATTAAGGAACCCCCCGATTTTCCAAATCTAGAACCGACACCATCGATTGCCGCTTTTCCTTTAAGCTTGCATTCATGGCTTAAAGGAATATATGTCATTTCCTTCGTCGCATCGAAAACCGAGTACTTTGTCGCTTTGCTAAGCGCATTTTGGGCCGAGCCAAAGAAAACAGCTATCGCCAAAGGGCTTAGCCCTAGCCACATTGTTGCGTAATCACCTAAATTCTCTTTAAAGAAAATAAATCCAAAGAAGCCTAAACAAGTCACCATCATGACAACCGGTGTAATCATTGCTGTTGTAGACCATCCAAAACGTTTAATCAGTTTGGCCATCGACAAAGCTAAGAAGGTTGACGCAATCCCCTGAATCACTAGGAGATTGTTTACATAACTATTATAATCTGAAGGAGAAGGGAACATACTGCGCATCTGGTCTTTCCAAACAACCTCAACAAGATTAATTACGAGGTTATAAGCGATCACTATTACTGCAATACAAAGTAAGTAGCGCGAATTAGTTACATAAGACAAGCTCTCTTTAAAAGAAAGTTTTCCTTTGGATTTTATTTCTTTCTTAATTTTATGCAAATCATCATAGCTTGGGTCGTTTAACACATTTTTATTCATCCAACGGAAAGTAATCATTGTTCCTATGCCACTAATAATGACCATAATTACAATCAGCATCATTGTCTGCTCCCACGCGTCACTGCCAAAAGGAATCCTAGGATTATAGATGTTACTATAGGAGACAGAAATAGAGAAAAAACCTGCTGCAATAGATGCAAAATTCGATACAATGCTAAGAACACTGTAGAAGCGGCGTGCTTCTGTTAATCGAGTGATTTCGTTAGCAAATCCCCAAAAAAGAACCGTCATGATACTGGTGCTCCACAACTCGCTCATTACATAGAATGCTGTGAATGTCCAGTAACGAAGCATCGAAATGAGACCTTTAAAACCGGAAGGCAATACTTTTTCTAAAGTATTCGCAAATTCATGGGGGTGAAGAGTATCTCTTAGAGGGTACAGAATGAAAGCAAAAAAAGCATAACAGACTAAAAAGCCCGTTGTCATAATGTAAAAAACTTTTTCTTGGCTATAGCAGTTAGAGAGTTTAGTAAAAATCAGTGTAACAACAACTGCCATGGGAAGAATTGCCCAGACCTTTATAAAGGGAATGATTTCTGCACCTGCTGTTGTAATGACCAGTGCATCTTTCATACTTCGTAATGCACTGTAATTAAAGCAGATCAAAAACAGCATAATAGCCATGGGCAAAAGCTTTTTTAGTTCATGCCCGTAGACTGGCCAAAAGAGGGACCTAAGAGGTCCAAACTGGGAATCCGATGTTAAAGACATATTATACCCCGGTTAAAGAAAAGATTTTAAACTATGATAGATTTTTTATCAAGTAATTTGCGAGCATAAAATAATATTAATTGTAATTATGAATTAACTTTTTGCTCTTTTAGAATTAACTCTCTATTATTCAAATCTTTTAATAATCGGTCACTTGTCGGCTCAGTAAGGGCATTGAATTTTTTGCCTAGCATATAGGCGGAGGAGGCCCAAATAATAATAATTGCAAATAAGAATCCCGCTACATAAGGTGCACTTGCAGCGACTGTTGTAAACGTTAAAAACAGAGATTGATGGACAACAGAGCCCCCTGTTTTCCCTAGTCGAGAGCAGACTCCGTCAATTGCAGCCTTTCCCTTTAAGCGCGATTCAGCACTCAGTGGAATAAAAGCCATCTGCTGAGTAGCATCAAAGACGGTGTATTTTGCAGCACGGCTTAAGATATTTTGAGCTGATCCAAAGAAGACAGTAACAGCCAAGGGCGTTGTCCCTAAAACAATAGATGTAAAATCAAATAGATAGTCCTTAAAGAAGAAAAAACCAAAAAATCCAACACTTGTAATCAACAGGATAGTAGGAGTTAAAAGAGCCGTAAAAGTCCATCCACATTTTCTTATGGAGTTCCCCGAGACAAACAAAGCAGTAAACGTAGCGATGAATCCAATAATTGTCGTAATTTGGTTCATGTACAAGCTATAATCCTGAGGATCAGGATAAAGGGACCTTACCTGATGTTTCCAGACAACTTCTACTAAATTAATGACAAAATTATAAGAAATTACAATGATTGCTAAATAGATTAGATAATCTGATTTAAAGAGGTAGCTAAAGTTTTCCCTCATCGACATACGGCCTTTAACCTTACTTTCTTTTGTGGCTTCATTAGGGTCGTAATAAAGAGGATCTGTTAAAACTTTAAGGTTCATCCATCGAAAAAGCCCCATGGCAATTAAGCCAGCAACCACCACAAGAATGATCAACATCCCCATGGATTGCTCCCAAGCACTGGTTCCGAAAGGAATGTTGGGATTAAATTCCTGACGACAAAAATAGACAGATATGCTGCCTGCTGCAACACCTGAGAAATTTGCTCCAATTCCAAACAGGCCATAGAACCTCTTGGCTTCTTGAAGCCTCGTGATTTGATTGGCGAATCCCCAGAAAAGCAAAAAGATGATAATGTTGCTCCAAAGTTCTGACATAACATAGAAAGAGGTGAAGGACCAGTAACGAATCATTGCTACAAATCCCCATAAGCCACTTGGTAATATTTCCTGTAGTCTGTCAGCCAGAAAGTGAGCATGTAGAGATTCTCTATGGGGATAAACAACGAAGGTAAAAACAAAAAAATAGGCTAAGAAAAGGCTCAGAATCGAGTAGATGACAGTTTCGCTTGAAAATCGATTGGAGAGTCTTGTAAAGAGAAATGTCATTAAAAGGGCCCCCGGAAACATAACCCATACTTTGATGAAGGGAATGACCTCAGCTCCAGAAGATTTGGCAGTGACGACAATCGTATCTTTCATTGTTCTCAAAACATTATAGTCAAAAGAAATAAAGAAGAAAATCGCAAGCATAGGCAGCAACTTCTTTAATTCATGACTATGTACAGGCCAGATTAGAGCCCTGAACCCTTGAAATGGCGGCTGTTTGAAGTCTTTCTTTGTCATTGAAAACCTTTTCGTTTATTAAAAAATAAAGGCACCTTAATTAAGGTGCCTGAAAAAACAAAACAATTGTGACTAAAAGTCTTCATCCTGGGAAGTAAAGAAGCGGCCTCCTTTCCCAGGAATTCCCTGTAGTAGGACATAACTGCTTTTATAGAGGAGTTTTCTAAATGGATATCAAATAAATAGAATGGGATATTTGAACGTGGACTGCATAAGCTGAAAGAAGTGTCTTGGTAAGACACACTCTCGGAAATCATTGGTGCGCCCTTTAATTGCTAAAAATTAACCTAAAATATATCTTAATGGACCATTATTTGCAATTATATCAAGCATCTAGCCAATTTTTTTTTTACAAGTCTCAACTAAATTTAAAGCTCTATTTATAAAGAAACCTCTCGGCCCTAATTTACCCTCAAAATTTGTTACATAAGATGTCCATTCAGAAACCTTTTAGATTCAGGGAACAGATGTAAGAGCTTCTATACCAGGTAAAGTCCCTTTTTCCAGAAACTCCAATGTTGCTCCTCCTCCAGTAGAAAGATGCGTGATGGCTTTTTCAAGTTGAGACTGTTTGATAGCAGCTATTGTCTCTCCACCACCAACGACCGAGAGTGCGCCAGAATCGGCTATTGCTTTGGCCATTTCTAATGTTCCATTCGCAAACAAACTAATCTCAAAGATGCCCATAGGCCCATTCCAAAGAATTGTAGCCGCTTTAAAAATAAGTTTTGAAAAAGATTGAATGGTTTGTGGGCCGATGTCAACAGCCATTAAATTCTGAGGAATACCCTGAATAGTGCTTACAATTTGGATTTTTGCATTATCCTTAATTTCTTTAACAGCAATGACATCTTGCGGAAGCAGTAGGGGTACGTTTTTTTCTTTTGCAAACCTCATGATCGTTTCTGCTTCTTTTAAAAACTCTTCTTCATATAGAGATTTTCCAATTTCTAGGCCTTGGGCCTTTAAAAAAGTAAAGGCCATCCCCCCACCAATCATCAGAGAATCAACCCGCTTTAATAAGGAATGAAGAACTCCGATCTTGGTGGAAATTTTTGCTCCCCCTATGAGCGCTGTAAAAGGCTTTTTAGGACTTTGCAACAGTGACCCCAAAAAATCAACTTCCTTCTCTAGTAAAAACCCAGCTGCCGCACGATCGGGAAACAGCTGTGGTAAATTAAAGGTAGAGCTATGGGCGCGGTGCACAGTACCAAAAGCATCTTCAACATAATAGTCGCCTAACATCGCTAAGTTGCGAGCAAAAGAGAGATCGGTCTCAGGTTTTTCTTCTGCTGGGTAAAATCGCAGGTTTTCTAACATAAGGATGTCTTGCGGCTTTAAATTTTTTGCTAATTTTTTTACCTCTTCCCCAACACAATCTGGAGCCATTATAACAGGGGTAGCGAGCAATTTCGCTAGTTCATGAGCACAGGGGGCTAAGCTTAATTTAGCTTCGCGCTTACCCTTAGGACGCCCCACATGGCTTAAAAGAATCACCGCACCCCCCTGCTCTAAAATGTAGCGGATGGTGGGCAAAGAAGCAAGAATCCGGGTGTTATCTATGACTTTTCCATTTTCATCTAAAGGGACGTTAAAATCCACCCTGAGCAAAACTTTTTTGCCTTTTAAGCCAAGCTCTTTCACCGAAAGTTTTTTCTTCATAAATCTCTTTTTGCTACAACAACAATAGGGCATCTTAAAAAAAATCACAGCCTCATTAAATAAAGAATAACCTTCCCTGTCAAGGAATTATGGATATCGGCGAGCTTCGTAAAGAATATACATTAAAGAATTTGCACAGAAAGGATTTACATGAAAATCCCTTTCAACAATTTGATGTATGGTTTCGCGAAGCGTTAAAAGCACAAGTCACCGAACTCAATGCGATGGCGCTTTCTACAATAAGTCTTGAGGGGACGGTCTCGAGCCGTATGGTTTTATTAAAATATTATGATGAAAGCAGCTTTGTTTTTTTTACTTATTTAACGAGTAGAAAAGCAACACAGCTAAAGACAAGACCTCAGGCGGCACTTCTTTTTTTCTGGAAAGAGATCGAACGGCAAATACAGATTGAAGGGACTATTAGGCAGATCTCTCATGAAGTGGCTGCTGCCTATTTTCAAAAACGCCCGCGCAATAGCCAACTTGCTGCATGGGCATCTCATCAAGATGCTAAGATTCCTTGCCGCAAAACTTTAGAAGAAAATTTTCAACATTACGAAAAGTGGTTCAAAGGCCAAGAAGTTCCTATGCCAGAATGGTGGGGAGGCTACGAGCTACAGCCTATCCGCTTCGAATTTTGGCAAGGTCGTCACAACCGTCTCCATGATCGTTTTCTGTACCTCAAAAACGAGAAAGATTGGCGAATAGAAAGGCTTTCTCCCTAAAAATCATAAGGCAGCAAAAGGGTTGGCAGCCTGAGAAAATAAGTTTCCGCTTTTACGCCTTTTAATTTCTGAGCGAATGGAGAAAAGAAGATCTTGATCAAACTCTTTTCGGGCAGCCCAAAGTAAGTAATCCATAGGAATTTCTTTTAAAGAGCGTCCCTTATGTTTTCCAAGAGGCATTGTTTTCATTAAAATAGGCCGAGACAAAGCAGTAAAAACCTGATCTAATCGCTTAAAACCTCGACAGAGATTTTTAAAAACATCTATATTGACAACGACATCACTCATTGCTCGGTGGGCCCCTTCATCTTCAATATTAAAATGACGTCTTAAAGATTCTAAAGAATTAACAGGGCTTTCTCCGTAGAGTCGGGCCAACCGCAGTGTATCAAGAGTGCGATTATTGCGAATATTAGTCGGGATAGAGTGCTTCTGAGCAGCTCTTGCTATCATATCAATATCGAACTTAACCCCATGGCCAATAATAATATGGTTGGAAACGATTTTTAGAACGAAAGGAAGGATTTGATCAATCGATGGCTTACCTTTAACCATGTCCATGGTGATGTGGTGGATTGCAATAGATGATTCGGGAATATGGCAAGAGGGATCCACGAGAGATTCAAAGCTTTCAAGAACCTCAGAAAAAGTAAACTTTGCAATAGCAACTTCTATAATCTGATCCTTTTCAACATCTAGACCTGTTGTCTCACAGTCCAAACAAACAAAAATTTCTTTTTCTATATCCATAATTAATTAAACACATCCCCTATCATTTTTATTAACTTATCACGCCCAACAGGCTTATTTACAGAATAATGGACGTAATGCAAATTTTCACAAGCAAACGCATTGAGGATTTTTTGGGTATTAGCGGCTAATTCGTTACGCGTGACTTTATCGGCTTTCGTTAAGATGAGAATGGCGGCTTTCCCTGACTGAGCAATCCACTCCATAAATTCTTTATCTTCGTCGTTTGGGACTCTCCTAATATCAAATAAAAATAGAATGAGCTGGAGAGGTTCTCGTTTTTCAAGGTAAGTTTGAATCATAGGACCCCACTTCTTTCTCACCGAAGGAGGAACTTTTGCATAACCATAGCCGGGCAAATCTGCAAATACGAGCTGCTTGCCAAGCTTAAAAAAGTTTAAACACTGAGTTTTACCTGGCGTTGCAGACGTTTTAACAAGCCCCTTGGCTCTAAATAAATCATTGAGAAGACTCGATTTTCCCACATTTGAACGCCCAGCTACAGCAATTTCACGAAGGAGCTCCCCTCGATCATCCTTCAAATCAGGGCATTTCTCCAAAGAGACCGCGGTCGTCACAAACTCTGCATCTTTAAATAAAAAACCTTTCATTCTATAACAATTTCTCGCTGCATCTCTTCAAGAACTTTTATGGTTATTTTCACACAATTTGATGGGATAAATAGAGCAATCCTTTCTGACCATTCCACACAGCAAATGCTATTTCTATCGTGCATAAATTCATCAAATCCCATGCTTAAAAACTCATCGAAGTCGCGAAGGCGATAAAGATCAAAATGATAAACCGTCGGAGTTCCCGGATAAATATTGAGATAGGCAAATGTCGGACTGCAAACATCATCAAGGGAACTTTTGTTGATTTCTTGAACGAGTCCTTTAATAAAGGTAGTCTTCCCGGCCGCTAAATCACCAAAAAAACAAATAATCGCCCCCTTTGGGAGGCTTTTTGCAAAGGTTTTGCCTGCGTTGATTGTCTCTTCAGCCGAAGACGTAACAATTCTCACCTAGCTTTCAATCCACTGAGTAACATTTGGAGTAAACGCATCAATTTCCGCTAAGGATTCTACAAATGCTGTGATTTTATCTTCCGTAAGTTGCTTTTGAATAAAATCGAGAAAATGCTCTTCAATCTGAAAGCGATTCTGATTTTGCACTTCAAAAAGAGAGAGTTTTTTTAAGTAATTCTTTTTAAAATCATCGATTACGGCTTGTTTACTGTTAAACAACTTACCGCTTAACACTGAAGAATAGACCATTTTCTTAATAGGTTCTTTCGGCTTTGCCTTGGCGATATAACTTTTAATCACTTCTGGATCTTCTGAAACAAAAAATCTTTTTACCTTGAGCCCGCCCACACGCTCTTTGTTTTCCGGACATTTGGAAACCCAATCATAAATTGCATCCTGTGGATTAGGGTGCGTATTGTCTCCAAAAACTTTTCCAGTAAAAGGACAAATGTAAACCTTTGTCGTCTGCTCGTTAACACTTGAATGGCCTAAAGTGATTTTGATTTCCGCTTCATGCCACAGTTTATTCGCATCCTCTAAAACTTTGATCGCATCTCTGTCACTCTGATAAATGATTTTATCACGGGGAAAAAGAACCGGCTGAAGATTAAATTTCTTTTCTACGAAGAAGAGGTAAGTATTGACAAGCTCGGCAGAAGGATGTGCGTTCAAAAAATTTTTCAGTGCAGCTTGAAGATCTTCAGTGATGACAACTTTAGACATCGATACCTCTAAAGGAAATGATTGTTAAGGTAATTATAGTGCAGCCAATGAGTGATTCTATTTGATTAAGTTCTATTAATCAAGAGATTTTTTTCCCCAAAAGATACTGGAAATCAAAGAGCTTCTTATCTTGGGATGCAACAATGGCGCCTTGAGTTAGAGCCAACCTTCCCCTTTCAAGTTTTTGTTTACTTTTAAACTAGTGTTAAGTCGCGAAGGAAGGTCTCTTTAAAGGATGCTAGTTTTTTGCTTCTTACTATGAGGCAATGTGCATTCTATGAAAAAGATACCTATCAATTTCTATCGGTTCATTAAAGCTTTCAAAATTAAGGTTTTTTTCTTCAAAACTTCCCTGATTTCCTTCACGCTAATTTTAGGCTTTAAGTTCAATGGGCGAGGCAATAATTCCCGCTAGTAGCGCTCGAAGGCGTGTGTGGAAGCATTGGGTAGCAAATAGAAGAAGTTCTTCTGAACTATTACTATTTGGCAATTTTTGGATAAGTAGGGGGGTCAATCTTTCTTTATTCGTTGAAAAGTAGGGGTTACATTTATAAATGAAGCACTTTTGATGAAATCTCCTATTATTCTTTTTCTAAAGCAATTAATTTGTTATAATATTTTCCAAAAAACCGGTTTTTATATGCCTAACGTTTTCCGAAAAGACTTTGATCCTAGAGAATTTCCGGACTATAAACCGAAAATTTTGAAGAAAGAGTTAAAGATTAATTTTAATGGCAAAGAGTATCTATGCACAAAAATCCTTGAGAAAGAGTATCGAGGTATTGATCGCTTCCTCATCTGCTGTAAGGCGATAGTTGAAATCGTTGGTACTGGTGGGATTTTGTTGTTTTTTTCCGAAAGTGCGCGTCAAGACTGGCATGCTGCTAGGTTTGGGAAAAAAGAAATTTATATTCTTCAGGGAAAAAATGCACACGAAATTGGTTCAGAAAGGCTTCTTTTGCCTGAAGATCCACTAAAGGCTGAAGAAGTTGCTGAAGAACTTCTTAAAGATGAACCAGAAGTGATAGCACCAACTTTAAAAGAGCTAGAGCATCAAGAAGATCCTTTTGATTTTGCAAACTTGCCCATTGAAACCCAGCTGCTTATCTATTCTTTTCTGCCAATTAAAACTGTTGCCCAAATGAAGGAAGTCTCACAAGAAACACAGGCTTCTGCACAAACCTTTTTGCAACTTTTGGAAGTGAATATTTGCCTTCTTCCAGCCTTAGCTAAAAAATCATTGAAAAAATATGAAGAGTGCCTAGCTTTTATTTTAGATCACCCAAAACTAAAATCCAATCTGGGGGGAAATAAGACAATTAAAGACCTTTTCTTTGAGCATATTCTATCCTCTGATTCACCTCAAATTTTTGAGAATTTATCAGAAAGTCAGCTAATAGCTCTCATAAATCTTTTTATAGAAAAAGCTTCACAGATCCAATTTCAAAGGCTCTTCATTAACTGTGCTTCCCAAAAATCTGCCAATTTTAAACACCTCTATCCAAAGCTTCTTATCTGCTTGCTTGAACCCCTAACCGACCAACAGCTAGAGGACGTGAAAAGAAGTTGTCAAAGTATTTTATCAAAATAACCCACAAAACCCTATTTGGGATAAGACCAAATCTGTTTTTCATGAAATAGCAGAATGGCGCCACTATATGGAATTGATAACTTATATTGTTGCCCTAGATGCCTTTCATCTACTTAAAGAACCACTAACAGAAAAAGGATCCGCTAATTTAGTGGAACTGTTTCATCTTCCCTTTCCAAACACACCGCGCGCTTACGAATGTGCTTTGACCACAGTATGTCTCATGCTCCAATCCATTTAAGATGAAGATTTGGAAGCGCTGGAGGAATTACCTCTCTTATTTTGAAGAAATGTAACAAAAGAATTTCTGCTTTATTTTTTAGCGAATATCTTTTAGATAATACGACCTACCCTGACAAAGGATTAGGCTTTTCCTCCAAATTACACGTTAGAACCCTTACTAAAGAACTTACAGCAACATACCTGCAAGCATTCCAAACACTTCCAGAACCAATGCAAACATTGCATATAAGATATTTTGTTTCTATATATATTGAAGTAAAGGAAGTTTTTGCTGAATGCGGTTTAGACTTCCATTCTTATAAAAACTTAGAGTACAGTTTACTTTCGCCTGCCTTTCATGATACTTTTATCCACAAATTGTCAAATATTGATAGCTCAGAAGAGCTTCGTTTATTGCTACCCAATGCTTCCACGCACGTTCTTCGGGCGCTAGCGGCCGGGGTCATCGTCTCTCCTGAATTAACCTTAAAGCCTAAAATTAGCGTGGGGGAAATTAGGGAAGTTTTTGAAGAAAGCGATCTTAACTTTGAAAATTTTAATGAGCCGATAGATATTGATGACTATCTCCATCAATGCAAAAGGCACGTCTCCTCATGAAATTTAAGATGCGCGGAATTAGCTAGATTCTAAAACCGTTTTCAAAGAGATCTTACCTCTCGATTTTTTGCACAGCCAGCAATCAAATCAATTGGAGGCAGTAAAAAACCTAAGCCCACGACAGCGATGAGATGGCGTTCAACAAAGTGAATACTCAATTGCTCTCGCCCCTCTTTAGTGGCAAATTCAAGCAGCCCAAATAATCCAAAAAAAATCCCAATCACAGGGATGTATTCAAAGACTTTTCGTGCATTATGCATCATACGCGATCTTTTCTCAGCTTCGCTCAAAGTAAGCCTATTATGAAAGTTCGATTTACCTGCCAGAGCTTTTCGCGCATTTTCTTCATGCACTCCATACGCACTCCAATTCTCATCCTCGAAGCCAAAAGAAGGAATCTTCTCTAATCGCATAAACACCTGCATTCAATTTTTTTATCTGTTTAGCGCAAAATAGTAATAAATTGCAAGTTGGGCCCAGCCTACAGAAAGTCCTAGCCAAAAAATAGAAAAAATTAGGATCATAATAGCTATTTTTTTACCATCACCATTATAAAAAACCATGAAAGCCATTAACGCCCTTCTTACCGATCTTTTCCGTGAATCAATTCAAAAAACCTTCCCTGAATTTAAAGATCTCCCGATAGAAATTAGCAAAAGCACACAAGAGAAATTTGGCCATTATCAGTTGAATAATGCCATGAAAATGGCCAAACAACTCAAAACTTCCCCAAGAGATGTCGCAGCGGCTATTCTACAAAATCTTCCCGATTCTGATCTGATCCAAACCTGCGAAATTGCCGGTCCGGGATTTATTAATGTAACTCTCTCCAAAGAATACTTAGCGGAACGTCTAAACAAAATGTACCGGGATGATCATTTCGATATGGACACCCCTCCTACGCGAAAGAAAATTATTATTGACTTCTCCTCTCCTAACACAGCAAAAGAGATGCATGTTGGGCACCTTCGCTCTACAATTATCGGCGACTGTCTGGCTCGCTTGTTTGAGTTTCTGGGATATGATGTTCTTAGATTAAACCACATCGGAGACTGGGGAACAGCATTTGGAATGCTTTTAGCCTACATAAAAAGAAACGCGCCTTCAGTTTTACAAGGAACAGAAGAGGCAAAGCTTGGTCAACTCGTCACTTGGTACAAAGCATCGAAGCAGCTCTTCGATCAAGACCCTGAATTCAAAAAGGCGTCGCAGCTCGAAGTTGTCGCTCTACAAAGCGGTGAGCCTGCAGCAAAGAGAGGATGGGACATTCTTTGTGCCATATCAAGAAAAGCCTATCAAGAGATTTATGACCTTCTTGAAATCCGTATTATAGAACGCGGTGAATCGTTTTATAACCCCATGCTCCCGCAAATTGTGGCTGATCTAGAAAATAAAAACCTGATCACAATCTCAGACGGGGCAAAGTGTCTGTTTGTGGAAGGCTTTAAGAATCGTGAAGGTGATCCCCTTCCCTTAATGATCCAAAAATCGGATGGCGGATTTAACTACGATACAACAGATATGGCTGCCATCTATCACCGCATCCACGTTGAACATGCTGATCGCATTATCTATGTAACCGATATAGGTCAAAGCACCCATTTTCAAATGATTTTTAAAGCTGCTGAAAAGGCGAGCTATCTCAATTCTCAGAAAACTCGCGTGGATCATGTGGGATTTGGACTTGTTCTTGGCTCAGATGGCAAGAAATTAAAAACGCGATCAGGTGAAACAGAACGTTTAATGGATCTTTTAACTGCTGGCATCGACTACGCCAACAAACTCCTTAACGAAAGAAACCCCAACATGGCGCCTGAAGAACGCACTATCCTGGCAAAAGCTCTTGGACTCGGCGCAATTAAGTATGCTGATCTGTCTTCACATCGCACAAGCGACTACCAATTCAGCTACGAGAAAATGCTGCGTTTTGAAGGCAATACAGCGGCTTTCATCATGTATTCTTATGTGCGTGTTGGTGGGATCAAGAGAAAAATTGGCGTTGAACCACAAGAGCTTTTAAAAGATTGTAAGATTGTTCTTGGACATCCTTCAGAAATTTCACTTGGCCTTACTCTAGCTCAATTTCCTGAAGCTTTGCAACAGGTCGCCGAAGAGTTGCTTCCTAACCGTCTAACAGATTATCTCTACGAGCTCGCTGAAAAGTTTAATGCTTTTTTCAGGGATTGCAGAGTGGAAGGCGCTTCAGAACAAAATTCCCGACTGCTCCTCTGTGACCTAGTAGCTAAAATTTTAAAGCAGGGGCTAGAAATTCTAGGCATTCACCCGGTTGAAAAAATGTAGTTAAGCTAGATTAGCTAAAAAGATTCGTTTTGCTTGCCTGATGAGGAATTTCTCGTACATATTTCGGAATAGCATAGCCGGAGAGTTTTTTGGTCAGCTCCATGATCAATTCTCGCCCTTTATCCTCTGAAACCTCAAAATGGCTTGTCCCCTGCACTTGATCTAATTGATGGAGGTAGTAGGGTAAAATGCCGTGGTCAACGAGCTTTTCCGAAAGTTGATACAAATCTTCTAAGGTGTCGTTCACACCTTGCAATAAAACAGCCTGATTCAAGAGTACAGCTCCTGCTTTTTGCAACCGCTTCATGCGTTCCAAAATATCCTCATCCAGCTCTTTTGCATGGTTGCAATGCAAGACAAAGTAAATTTGGCAAGAGGATCTCTCAATAAGAGAGACAAAGCTCTCGTCAATTCTTTCAGGGATTCCAATGGGAAATCGAGTATGAAAACGAATGCGTTTAACGTGATCAAACGACTCTAATTGACTGAATAGACCTTTTAAAACCTCATTTGAAAGGGAAAGAGGATCCCCACCGCTTAAGATCACTTCTTTAATTGTTTTGTCGCTTTGAATGGCCAGCAATTCTTCATCATAAGCCTTCCGTTCTGTTTCGTAGGGAAAATTCTGACGAAAACAAAAACGGCAATGCATCGCACAGGCTGAAGTTGTGACAATGAGGGCACGCCCTGCATATTTATGAAGAAGCTTAGGCGATTTGCGAAATTCTGTATCTCCTGTGGGATCGAGCTTAAAGCCTACAGTTTCAAGGTTTTCAGCCTCTACCGGTAGGAACTGTTTAAGAATCGGGTCATTAAGGGTTTTTTTTTGGATTTTTTGCGCTAGCCGCAAGGGCAAGTTTAAGACAAAACGCGGCTTTTTTAAAATAAAGTTTCTCTCTGTCTCCTCTAACTGCAAAAAATCAGCAAGCTTTTCCCAGTTGGTAAAATTGTTTTTTAAATGAGAGCGCCAATCGAGTTGCATAAACAAAATAAGACCTGCCAAGGGAATTCAATGAGAAAATTATAACCAAAAAAGAAAAATTATGTCATTTATATTATTTTGGAGGAAATTTATGCCTGAAGAACTTAATTTGATCGGAATCCTCGCAATTGGCTTAGGCCTTGCCTGCTTACTCGGTTACTTCAGTCAAAAGCTGCGTCTTTCTCCAATTCTTGGGTATTTAATTGCCGGTTATATGATCGGCCCAAATTTTCCCGGGTTTGTCGCTGACATGTACATCTCTGAGCAGCTCGCAAATATCGGTGTAACTTTACTCATGTTTGCCGTTGGTTTGAGCTTTGACTGGAAAGATTTGTCTTCAGTAAAAAAAACCGTTATTCCTGGCGCCCTGCTGCTTTCTTTTGTCTCAATCAGTGCCGGCATTCTTTTGAGTCTTTATCTTGGCGAATCTTTGCAAGCAGGCATTGTCATCGGTTTAGCCATTTGCGTGTCTAGTACGGTTGTGATCGTTAGAGTCTTAGCCGATCAAAATCTTCTTAGCACACCTCAAGGACACCTTGTAGTCGGCTGGACAATTGTTGAGGACCTTATTTCGGTGCTTGGCCTTATCCTGTTACCAACGTTTGTTGCCACTACAATTACAGGAGGCAATCCTTTCTTAAGCATACTCACAGCTGTGGGAATTGTCATATTAAAGTTAATAGCTCTAGGCCTCATCGTTTATTTTGTGGGCGAAAAATTAATAGAAAGAATCTTAAAAACTATTGCACGCACTCGCTCTCATGAATTATTTACTCTGGCCATTTTAGCAAGCGTTTTCATCATCGCGGTGGGGAGCTCTTATCTTTTTGGTGTATCGATTGCAATCGGAGCCTTTATCGCAGGTACAGTGGTTGGCAAAACGGCCATGAGCCATCAAGCAGCAGCTAATGCTTTGCCCATGCGCGATGCCTTCGCTGTCATTTTTTTTCTTTCCGTTGGTATGCTTTTTAACCCAATTGCCGTGGGAAACAATTTGCCTCTCTTTTTTGGAGTATTGGCCATCTTACTTCTGTTGCGTCCATTCCTCGCTTTTACGTTTCTAAAAATCCTTCATTTCCCTGCTACGACAGCATTTACAGTTGCTTTAGCAATCAGTCAGATAGGGGAATATTCGTTCATCTTAGCGGAAGAAGGAAGCAAACTTAAAATCCTTCCAGATAATGCTTATGATATTCTTGTCGCATGTGCATTTATTAGCATTGCCCTTAATCCTTTTTTCTTCCAACTATTCAAGCCTTTTTTAAGCACACGTAAAGCCCTTAACACAAAAGACCAGCCCCATTTTACCGGTGCAGACAATTACTCTTCTTCTTTTTTACCAAGAGCCGTTGTCATCGGCTTCGGACCAGTTGGCCAGGCAGCTGCACAAGAATTAAAAAAACACGATTATGACGTTCTAGTGATTGAACAAAATATCGATACTGTAACTGGTTTTAAAGAAAAGGGTATGCATGCCCTTTTCGGAGATGCGACTCAACTCCCCATACTAGAGCGGGCACAATTAGAAAATGTTGCCTTAATTGTGGTCACAACTCCAAGCCCGGCAATAGCACAGCAAATTATTCATATGATTCACCACATCAATCCTTATATCAAAATTATTGCACGCACCCACTTCAAAGTGGATGCCGGCAAGGAAAAATTTGGAGAGATTCCCCTTGTTTGTGATGAAGAAGCTTCGGCA
>VKHO01000055.1 GCA_011125455.1 Chlamydiales bacterium STE3
GTTTTACCCGCTCAATAATATAGGCAAGATGCTCAAATCTCCAACCGACAGTAGACCCCTGACCTGCAGTAGCCTCTAAAAGTAAGCGCAAAGAGCCAAAATCGAATAGGTTAGCGATCTGTAATAAACTTTCTACAATCCGATCCAAACAAAATTCAACGCTTTCCGCTAACGATGCCCCCGGATGAAAGTTGACAAAAGTAAGCCCAAGAGCCAACGATCGTTCGATTTCTTCTTTGAATGCATTGCGACTTTTAACTAAATTTTCCTCATTAGGAGCCCCAAGATTGATCAAATAGCTATCATGGCTCATGATATTGCTAAGCCCTGTCTCTTCTAACGTTCTTTTGAAAAGTGCAATCTCTTCCTCTGAAATGGGTTTGGACCTCCACTGTCTCTGATTTGCTGTAAAAAGTTGAACAGTCCCGGCATTAATCTTTTTTCCATTTAATAAGGCGTGATGAACTCCACCTGCAGCAGAAGTATGTGCCCCAACAATTAAAGACTGGTGTTTAGTCATCGATTCTCCTCTTTAAAGCGATCAGATTTCGCAAATATTTTATCATGAAATTCAATTACTTTCTTAAGAAAATTTTAAGGCCTCTCTTTGCCGGCATTGACAACAGAGAAAAAATGGGTCATATTTCTTCAAATGATGCAAAAAGACACCCTATCTACAATTTTTCACTCTGCAGCAAAATTTTTTTCAGGAACCTTCCTAAGCAGAATCAGTGGCATGCTGCGTGATATGTCGATCGCTTATGCTTTTGGAACGGAAAGCATGTTAGCAACATTTTTTATTGCGTTTCGTTTTTCTCATCTAGCAAGAAGGCTCTTTGGGGAAGGCTCCATGCAAACCGCATTTGTCCCCTGTTTTGAAGACCTTCGCCTCAAAAGTGAAAAACAAGCGGTCTATTTTTTTCGAGATCTATTAGTTCTCCTCACATTATGCCTGCTTGGATTCATTGCGCTATCCCTTGCTTTTATCGGCGCAGGAAATTATTTCTTCTCTTTCTCCGAAAAAAATAGGCAACTTCTCACACTAACTTCCATCATGCTGCCCAGTCTTTTGTTCATCTGCCTCTATGGACTAAACACAGCTTATCTTGAGTGTGAGAAATGTTTTTTTATTCCAAGCATTGCCCCAGTAGCCTTTAATAGCGTCTGGATAGCCGCAAGCCTTCTCCTTGCACAAACACTCCCTTATGACGCGATGAAATGGCTATCCATCGCTGTCGTTATGGGCTGTGCTGCACAGTGGGCAGTCACAGTCCCTAAAACTTATCAGTTGATGCGCTCACAAAAAATCTCTTTTTGGGAAAATTGCCACCCTTTCTCTTCACAGATGCAAACCATTGCCAAACCATTGCTGTTTGCCAACATCAGCGTTGCTGCCTCTCAGGTCAACAATGCTTTAGATCCACTTTTCGCTCGCTTTGTCACCGCTGAAGGGCCAGCGTGGCTTTGGTATGCCATTCGCTTACAGCAACTCCCCCTTTCCCTATTTGGAATTGCTCTAGCGGGAGCATTGCTCCCTCCCCTTTCAAGAGCTGCAAAGTCCAGGGACATGCCCTCTTTTTATCAATTTTTGGATTACGCCTTAAGCAAGACTACCGTCCTAATGGTTCCTATCACAATCGCAACCCTATTTTTAGGACAAAGCGCCATTAACCTAATCTTTGGAAGAGGCCAGTTTCAAACAGGATCCGTTTTAGGAACGACTTGCTGTCTTTGGGGTTATGCAATAGGCCTTCTACCGATGAGCCTCATCGTCATCCTAGCCCCTGCCCTTTATGCATTAGGAGAATATAGCAAGCCGATGAGAGCTTCTTTATATAGCGTGGGTCTCAATATTGCTCTTAATACTTTTTTTGTCTTTTTCTTTGGTTGGGGGGCAACAAGTATCGCTATCGCAACAAGCTTAGCAGCCTGGCTAAATTGTCTTTTATTAATGCGCTCATTAACCAAGAGTGGCTATCGCTTTACATTCCTCGAAACAACAAAAAACACCTTGCTTAGCAGTGCAAGTGGAGCCTTAGCGGTGATAGGTGTTGATGCCCTTTACTTTGGATATTGTCCAAACCTAGAGGTTCTCTTAGGGCAAACTCCCTCTTATCATTTCGATTTTTTGCATCAGGCAAGCGAGTTTAGCGTCCAGGCATTAGGATTTATTCTAGGCTTTGCTTGCCTTTACATATTACTGCTAAAAAGGGGAAAAGAATTGCGATTGAAAGAGATGAAAAGATAAGCGGTCACCGTTAAAGTAACCGCTAAAATCCAACATTAGGTGGTGTGAGCTAAAAAGTCACAGATTTCAGGCAAGTTGATTTCAATTGGCCAAGGCATTTGCTCTGGAATTGGAGCAGATGTAAGCTGACCTGAAAAGTTACCGCGATCTAAACTTAAATACTCAGGAACATTTCTTGTTGGCAGGTCGAGAGACTCATTCACTGCTTTCATCTTACGAGATTTTTCTCTTACTGAAATAACCATGCCAGGGCGAACTTGAAATGAGCGACGGTCAACTTTTTTGCCATCCACAAGAATGTGTCCATGAGCAACCAGCTGATGGGCACCAAAAATGGTAGATGCCATTTTCAATCTATAGACAACGGTATCCAAACGGCATTCTAACATTTCTGCTAAATGATTCGCTGTGTTACCAGAAAAGCTGAGCGCTTTTTTGAAATAACGCACGAGTTGCTTCTCGCTTAACATCCCATAGATTGCTTTTAACTTCTGTTTTTCTTCTAATTGAAGACCGAAATCTGATTTTTTACGACGACGAGCGCCGTGAACACCGGGGGGATTTGGTTTGTGCAGCAAAGGATTGCGCAGTCTTCCAAAAATGTTAACCCCATAGCGACGCGCAACGCGATTTTTGTTACCTGTATAACGAGCCATTTATTCTCCTGTAATTCGACTCTAGAAATCTAGATTGAGATTGTCCCACAAAAACTTAATTTTTTGCAAGACCATTAGTGAACTCTATTACGTAACACCTATACTGTCAGAAGCCCGGAAAAATTTCTTTAAAGAGAAGTCCTACCTGCCTTAACCATCCCTTTGCAATTCTAGACCTTCAACCCTCTGACATCATCCAAGTTGTTGCTAAAATTGTTTCGTAAAAGTATATGAAAAGTTCACACTGATCACTGACCTTATGGAAAGATTTATAAAAAAAATAAGCCGTCCCATAAAGCGAGTTAGAATCACAACAAGGTTATCAAGAATTCATGGATAAATCAAGACTTGAAAATCTGAAAAAAATTGTTCGAGAGGTTGGGAGCGCTTCAACCACGGAAAAGCAGATTGAGTTGTTGTCAGAAGGGTTTGCTCTTTTTTCTCAGGAAACGGCACGTCTAGACAACGCTTATGCTACGCTAAAGAATCAGTTTAGATCCGTCAACCATAAACTAGAAGAAACGAATAAACGTCTGGCCAATAAGGTTCAAGAACTCCATGTCCTCACTACTTACCTCGATAATATTTTAAGCAACATTTCTCAAGGACTGCTGTTCATTGACTTTAGCTGTAACATCACCACCTATAACAAGGCCGCAGAAGCTATCTTGAAGATTCCACGCGAAAAAGTGCTCTTCCAATCCTTTCATGATTTTTTTCCTGACCATTTTTTTGGCTTCTCAATGCGTGATGTCTTTAAAAAAAACAATCCGCCAAAAAGTGCCTTCACGACCGTAACATTTCCCGACGGTACACAAAAAGAATTAGAGATCGCCAATACTTTTATCCCCCCTAAAAACAAAAGAGACCATGAGTTAGACTTCACAGAAGGTTTGATCATTTTAATTCGTGATATTACAGAAATCCGCCAACTACAAGTCAATGCGAATCGGGTAGACAGGATGAAGGAGCTGGGAGAAATGGCAGCTCAGGTCGCTCATGAGATCCGCAATCCACTAGGCGGGATCAAGGGTTTTGCATCCTTATTACAAAGGGATCTAGCCAATAATCCCGAAATGCAAAATTTAGCCAACTATATTGTCGAAGGGACAGACACTCTGGATCGGCTAGTTGCCAATGTCTTAAACTATGCAAGGCCTTTGCAATTGCATTTTGAAGCTGTTGAAATGAACCGCTTTTTGGAAGATTTGAAAAAATCCATTTTGTCCGACTCTTCGGTGAGTAAGAAACTGCACTTTACTATTAAAACACCAACCCCCTCTTTCTACCTTTCCATTGACGCAGGGCTTTTTAGAGGAGCGCTTCTTAATTTAGTGATTAACTCACTGCAAGCAATGCCTAAAGGGGGGAAGCTAAATCTTGAGTTATCGGAAAAAAATCATAAGGCCTGTATTAAGATTTCTGACACGGGATGTGGAATCTCTGAGGAAAACTTAAAAAAAATTTTCAACCCTTTTTTTACGACAAAACCGACCGGGAACGGACTTGGCTTAGCTGAAACACTAAAAGTGATTCAAGCTCATGGCGGAGAAGTTGAGGTTGACTCTACTGTTGGTCTGGGGACAACTTTCACGATTAAAGTTCCTTTAAAGATGTAGTGGACTTGCGGTCCATCTTTATGTTACTAAAAATATTTAGGCAAAAGTAAACAGGTAAACGATGCCCATTGAAAAGATTCTTATCGTCGACGATGAAAAACTCGTAAGGGATTTTCTTGCAGAAACCTTAAGGAGAAAACATTTTGATGTTACCTTAGCTGAAAATGGTCAGCGAGCCATGCTTGCGCTTAAAGATACGACTTTTGACCTTGTGATTACAGACATGAAAATGCCCGATCATACAGGAATAGATATTCTAAAAAGAGTTAAAGAGATCTCCCCTGGGACAATTGTAGTGATCATTACAGCTTACGGAAGCGTAGAAAATGCTGTTGAGGCCATGCGCCTTGGAGCTTTCAACTACTTAATCAAGCCATTTTCTCCCGATACTATAGAAGCTGTCATCGATAAAGCCAAAGAGCATTTAGCTCTCCTTGAAGAAAATTCCTGCCTTAAACAACAGCTGCAAACAACGGACGGGAATGCTCATTCCGGTATTGTTGTGGCTAGTCCTGCAATGAAAAAAATCTTCAACGAAGTCGCTCAAATTGCTAAAAGTAATGCAAACGTACTTATCACTGGAGAATCTGGAACTGGAAAAGAAGTGATCGCCCATGCCATCCACTACCAATCTTCAAGGGCAAATCGCCCCTTTATTAAAGTCAACTGTGCAGCTATCCCCGAAACTTTGATTGAATCTGAATTTTTTGGCCACGAAAAGGGAGCTTTTACGGGAGCTTCAGCTATGCATCGCGGAAGATTTGAATTGGCTAATGGGGGAACGCTTCTGCTCGATGAAATCACTGAAGTCCCTCTCGGCTTGCAAGCTAAACTGCTAAGAGCAATTCAAGAACAGGAATTTGAAAGAGTTGGAGGGATTAAGCCTGTTAAAGTCGATGTGCGTATTATTTCTACATCGAACCGCAACATGAATGAAGCTATCGTCCAGAAAAAGATTCGGGAAGATCTTTTTTATCGCTTGAACGTGATGCCCATTCACTTACCCCCTCTAAGAGAGCGTAAGGAGGACCTTCTTCCTCTTTCAGAGTTTTTTATTGAAAAGCTTTGCTTAGAAAACCACAAAGAAAAAAAACATCTTAGTGAAGAAGCTAGAAAAAAGATTCTTAACTATGACTGGCCTGGCAATGTCCGGGAGTTAGCCAACATCTTAGAAAGAGCGGTTGTCCTCAGCTCTGCAGATGGTATCGCAGCAGAGGACATTTACCTCACCCATCTTTCCTCTTTAAATGTTGCTAAGGGGACATTGCCTTTCGGGATCACTCTTCAGGAGCTTGAAAAGCGGCTGATCATCGAAACAATGCATAAGCTAAACAACAATCGAACTAAAACAGCAGAGATGCTTGGCATCAGTGTGCGTACTTTACGCAACAAATTGCAGGAGTACGATCTTTCTGCCCAAAATAGCCCTCCGCAAAATGGCTAAAGCCTTGCCTGTTGAGAAAAGTAGGCCAAACGCATTGCCTAAGCCTACTTTTTTTAAACCAGCGATCTACTTTTCGAAAGGTTAAATCGAAAGCTCTTCCTTGAAACTCTCTTCAAAATCCGGACGCCATTTCATAAAATTTGCTTCCGAATCAGCTTCGCTCAATCTCTCGACATCCCAATCATCTCTACCCCCCTCGTTATTCTTAGGAATTTCGAGAATCTATTTTGGGTTGCCTTACATTAACTCTTTTTTACTTTTCAAACTTTAGCGATTAAGCCCCTTTCTGTTCATCTGAAAAGATAGATGGGTAACGAGCTACGAGTTCTTTAGGGGGCTTTCTTAATAACCCTTTTTGACGTAATTCTTTGACACACTCTTCTGAGGGATTAGTAGTAGTACCCATCTCTATAAGCCTTGAGTCAAGATTTTCCTGAACGGTAATATTAGGATAATCTTTCATGTATTCTTTCTTTTCTTCCTCAGACATTCCTGAAGTGACTTTTTCTGCGCAAGAAGCAAAAGGTTGCAAAGAAAACTCAGCCGACCACGATGCAAAGAAAATACTAGCAAATCGTCTCTGCCATGCGTATTTGCCACCTGGATTAACGACCTGGTGACGCGTAGCACGAATTAACCCTGCCGTTTTAAGTTGAAGTTGCTCTCCTGTATTTACAATAAGATAGCCCTGAGGAATATTTACAGCTTTCCATTCCCCTTCTTTAGTCATTAATTGTAAACCCGGGACTGTAGAAGGAGGGAGCAAAGTTAATGCATTCAAATCTTCATGTGCACTTGCCCAAACAGCTTGAGGCTCATCTTCAGGCCTAGCTGCTGGGTAATGCGCTAAACGAAGTAAATTAAAAGCATCATTCATACTTTTAGAGATATCTTCGGTTGGTTCTTCTAAATATTCTGCTATATACCCCATAAATAAAGCGGCCAGTTTTGTTAGTTCCTTATGATAACAATCCATGACTTCTCTAAATTTTGGCCGGTTTTGGGGCCAGTTTTCAGGCCAGCC
Organism: Chlamydiales bacterium STE3; assembly: GCA_011125455.1. NCBI lineage: Bacteria > Pseudomonadati > Chlamydiota > Chlamydiia > Chlamydiales > Chlamydiales bacterium STE3. The sequence continues at coordinate 6,992 of VKHO01000055.1, forward strand.
AGAATAATTAGGCGGAATGAAGTAGGTTTCTTTGATATCTGCTACCTTAGCTCCTGCGGCAGTTTCTCTCCCACGTTCAGAAAAACCGGTAACATGACTTGACCGACGATCTTTCATTTTCTCTTCTAAAGGCTGAGAAAAATATTTTTCCATCTCAACGTTCGCTGCTTCAATTAGAGAAATTAATGATTCAGCTTTAACGGCAACAAATCCTACGTCTTTCAGTCCATCACCAAATTGCTTGATAATGATTTTCCTTTGCTCTCCCTGTGCTCGCTCTAATTCAGTAAGGTCAAATAAGGGAACGGGAGCATTATCAATAATTAAAGTCGGTAAATTGACAGCTCGTGAAGAAGGAGGGAGCTCTTCTCTTTTCTCTGCTTCAGCTATAGAATCAATAGGAGTACTTCTCGGTGCTGTATGTGGCAAGGCTAAAGATGAATTATATAAGTCATTTAGAACTTTTGTAGAGTCCTGACAATTGATCTGGATGCTCATGTTTTCCACCTTACATGTTTAAAAGTTATAAATATTTGAAACTCGATAGCAAGCTAATAATTTCTTAAACAATTTGTCAAGTTATTTTTTAGATTATAAGCCCCTGAAACAAAACATTAGCCTAAAATTTTTCAGAAAAAATTTATTAAATTCATCACTACTTGGGCAAAAAAGAAACTTCAAAATCCCATTACGATTTGGATTGATAGCCATATGTCTCCCTATCAAATGCTCAACCGCTCAGAGTAGATTTTTGAAACCCCTGGCTTTCAAATTGATCGCTTTTTGGAAAACTCACTCCAACTAAGAGGGTGTTCACAAACTTCCAATTCGCCTTAAAATTAACCTGGACATACCCAAATAAATCATCGATTCACTCGTGTTAGT